>JBEIPU010000049.1:0-24397 GCA_040376925.1 Caenimonas sp.
GCGCGCGCAGCGCGCGACGTGACATCCTCGCCGCGGCTGTTTGAGCGGCACGGCGCGACCCGCAAGGCAGCGAGTTCCGCGGCGCGACCGACCTCCGAGCATCGCAGCGGAGTTTTCGCGCAGCGAAAACCACCGCAGTGTGAGCCCCCGCCGGGCACCGCCTGCCGCGAAGCCGCGAGAGAAAAAACAACGGGCAATTCAAACATCCGCCAGCTCCCGGATGTGCGCCTCCACGCTGCGCGCCAACGCGCTCAGGTTGTAGCCGCCTTCCAGGCACGAAACAATGCGGCCGCCTGCATGGCGCCGCGCTACATCCTTGATGCGCGAGGTGATCCAGCTGTAGTCGGCCTCGGTCATGCCCAGCTGGCCCAGGTCGTCCTCGCGGTGGGCATCAAAGCCCGCGCTGATGAAGATCATCTCGGGCTTGAAGGCGTCCAGCCGCGGCATCCAGGATGCCTCGATCATCTCGCGGATGTCCATGCCGCGCGTGTAGGCCGGCACCGGCAGATTGAGCATGTTCGGCGCCGGCTGGTCGGTGCCCGTGTACGGGTAAAACGGGTGCTGGAAGATGCCCACCATCAGCACGCGCGGGTCGTTGCTCAGGATGTCCTCGGTGCCGTTGCCGTGGTGCACGTCAAAGTCCACCACCGCCACGCGCTTGAGGCCATGGCGCTCCAGCGCATAGCGCGCCGCAATGGCCACGTTGTTCAGGAAGCAAAAGCCCATGGCCTTGTCGCGGCAGGCATGATGGCCCGGCGGGCGCACCGCGCAAAAGGCGTTCTCCAGCTCACCGGCCATCACGGCGTCAGTGGCCGCCAGCGCAGCGCCGGCCGCGCGCAAGGAGGCCGCCCAGGTGTGGACGTTGAGGGAGGTGTCCGGGTCGATCTGCGCGTGCGTCGGTCCGCCGGCGGCGATCTCGTCGGACAGCTGGTCGCTCAGGCCGCGCAGCGCGGCCACATGCATGCGGCCATGGGCCAGCTCGATGTCGGTAAGCGATGCCTCGGGGGCTTCGCGCCGGTCCAGAGCGTCACCGACGCCGGTGACCAGCAGGCGGTCTTCAATGGCGTCAAGCCGTTCGGGGCATTCGGGGTGGCCCGGGCCCATTTCATGCTTCCAGCAGTCGCGGTGGGTGAAATATCCGGTGGCGCCCATGTTAAAAATTTTGATGTAACGTCATGCCATGGATGCACAACAAAAACTCAAGTCGCTTCTGAATCAGCTTAACACGGTGATCGTGGGCAAACCCGCCCAGGTCCAGGACTGCGTGGCCTGCCTGCTGGCCGGCGGCCACCTGCTGATTGAAGACGTTCCCGGGGTGGGCAAGACCACATTGGCGCACGCGCTGTCGCGCGCCTTCGGCCTGCAGTTTTCGCGCGTGCAGTTCACCGCCGACCTGATGCCCAGCGACCTGTCGGGCGTGTCCATTTACGAGCGCGGCAAGGAGGCCTTTGTCTTTCACCCCGGCCCGGTATTTGCCCAGGTGCTGCTGGCCGACGAAATCAACCGCGCCAGCCCCAAGACCCAGAGCGCGCTGCTGGAAGCCATGGAAGAAAAGCAGGTCACCGTCGAAGGCGAAACCCGCCTCCTGCCCACACCGTTCTTCGTCATTGCCACGCAGAACCCGCACGACCAGTTGGGTACCTTTGCGCTGCCCGAAAGCCAGCTGGACCGCTTCCTCATGCGCATCTCCCTGGGCTACCCCGACCGCGCGGCCGAGCGTGCGCTGCTCAACGGCGGCGACCGGCGCGACATGGTGGAAGCCCTGCCCCCGGTGCTGACACCGCCTGAGCTTTTACACCTGCAGCAGCAGGTATTGACCATCCATGCCGCCGACCCCTTGCTCAACTATGTGCAGGACCTGATCGCAGCCACCCGCTCGGGCCGCTGGTTCCTGCAGGGCCTGAGCCCGCGCGCGGGCATTGCCGTGGTGCGCGCGGCCAAGGCCCAGGCGCTGCTGGCCGGGCGCGACTATGTGGCGCCTGACGACGTGCAGTCCATCCTGCCGCAGACCATTGCGCACCGGCTGGTGCCCACAGGTGATGCAGGGCGTGGGCCCGTCGAACAGGTACGCGCCATGATTGAGTCGGTCCCCTTGCCGTAATGGACGCCCCCCGAAGCGCCTTCGGCGCCTCCCCCCCCGGGGGGCGCCCCCAGTGGCCCGGCGAAGCCGGTTCCACGGGGGCCGCTGGATGGAATCCGGTGGCCCTGGCGCGCGCCCGTTTCCGGCAGTGGTGGCAGTCGCGCCTGCCGCTCAGCGACACCACCACACTCACCCAACGCAATGTGTACATCCTGCCCACGCGCGCGGGCTTCATGCTGGCGGCAACCATCATGGTGCTGCTGGTGGCCAGCATCAATTACCAGCTCAACCTGGGCTACCTGCTGACCTTCCTGCTGGCGGGCAGCGCGGTGGTGGGCATGCACGTGTGCCACGGCACCCTGCGGGGGCTGACGATGCAGCTGGTGCCACCGGACGCGCAGTTCATGGGCAGCAATGCCACCTTTGGCATCACGCTGGTCAATGCCCGGCGCGCTGTGCGCCACGGCATCGGCCTGGCCGTGCTGGACACCACGCACGCCGACCACTGGGCCTGGACCGACGTGCCCGGCCAGGGCCGCAGCACGGTGCAGGTGGCCTTTGCCCCCACGCAGCGCGGCCTGCAACGCCTGCCGGCGCTGACGGCCGAGACGCGCTTTCCGATGGGTACGTTTCGCGTGTGGACGGTGTGGCGCCCGGCGGCCCAGGTGCTGGTGTACCCGGCGCCCGAGCCGCACCCCCCGCCCCTGCCGCCCGGCGAGCCGCGCACCGGTGGTGCGGCGGCCATGCGCACCCAGACCACCGGTGAATTTGACGGCGTGCGCGCCTACCGCCGGGGCGACCCGCTGAAGCTGGTGGTGTGGAAGCAGGTGGCGCGCAGCCAGGCCCGCGGCTCGGACGACCTGGTCAGCCGCGACACACAGCAGGCCCAGCGCTACGAGCTGTGGCTGGACTTTGCACTGGCGGGCAACCGGGACACGGAGCACAAGCTGTCGCGCCTGTGCGCCTGGGTGCTGCAGGCGGACCGGCTGGGCGTGGACTACGGCCTGCGCCTGCCAGGGCAAGAGGTCAAACCGGCCAGTGGCGAGGCGCACAGGCGCCGCTGCCTGGAGGCGCTGGCACTGTGCTGAAAGCCACCCTGCAAAAGCTCAACGCCCTGCCGCGCGAGGGGCGCGACACGCTTTTCCTTCTGGCGGTGATCGGCTGGGTGGTGATGCCTCAGGTGGGCAACCTGCCCTGGTGGTGCAGCGGCCTTGCCGCCGGCGTGCTGCTGTGGCGCGGGCGGCTCGCCTGGACATCGCGCCCGCTGCCGGGGCGCTGGTGGATCGCGGGCCTGCTGGTCGTCACCATCGGCGCCACGCTGCTGACACACCGAACGCTGATGGGGCGCGACGCCGGCGTGACCATGATCGTCGTGCTGTTTGCCCTGAAAACCCTGGAGCTGCGCGCGCGCCGCGATGCATTCGTGATCTTCTTCCTGGGCTTTTTCACGATGCTCACGAACTTCTTCTTCTCGCAGTCGCTGCTGACGGCCGCCGCCATGCTGGTGGCGCTGCTGGGGCTGCTGACGGCGCTGGTCAATGCCCACATGCCGGTAGGCAAGCCGCCGCTGATGCAGGCCGCGCGCACAGCCGGTGGCATGGCGCTGGTGGGGGCGCCCATCATGGTCGTGCTGTTCCTGCTGTTCCCGCGGCTGGCGCCGCTGTGGGGCATCCCCAGCGACGGCCTCACGGGGCGCAGCGGCCTGTCCAGCAGCATGCAGGTGGGCAACATCGCCAGCCTGGCACTGGACGAAAGCATTGCGCTGCGCATCAAGTTCGACGGCCCCGTTCCCGCCCAGCAGGACATGTACTTTCGCGGGCCTGTGCTCACCCGCTTTGACGGCCGCGAATGGCAGCCGCTGCAGCCGCGGCTGGCGGCGCGCTTCACGCCAGGATTCATGGGCGCACCGCGGCTGGACGTGGGCGGCCAGCCGGTGCGCTACGAGGTGACGCTGGAGCCCAGCAACCGCCCCTGGCTCATGGTGCTGGACGCCACGCCGCGCAGCCCCCAGGTGCCGGGCATGAACACCCTGTTGACGCAGGACCTGCAATGGGTGACCGAGCGGCCCGTGACCGACCTGCTGCGCTACCGGGCTGAAAGCTACCCGCTGTTTCGCCACGGCCCGGCCGGCGTGGCCGGCGTGCTGCCGGAATACCGCGAGCTGCCCGCGGGCTTCAACCCGCGCACGCTGCAGTTGGCGCAAGACCTGCGGCGCGAGCCGCGCCTGGCCAACGCCGACACGCCCGCGCTGGTGGACACGGTGCTGCAGCGGCTGCGCAGCGGCGGCTACCAGTACACGCTGAACCCTGGCGTGTTTGGCCAGCACACGGCCGATGAATTCTGGTTTGACCGCAAGGCGGGCTTTTGCGAGCACATTGCGTCGTCGTTCGTCATCCTGATGCGCGCGCTGGACGTGCCCGCGCGCATCGTCACCGGCTACCAGGGCGGCGAGCGCAACAACGTGGATGGCTTCTGGACCATCCGCCAGGCAGACGCCCATGCCTGGGCCGAGGTGTGGGTACCCGGGGACGGCTGGACGCGCGTGGACCCGACATCGGCCGTGGCGCCCGGGCGCACCGGCGCCTTTGAGCGGCTGCGCGCGCCGCAGGGCGCGGTGGCCGCGGCGTTTGGCGCGGTGAACCCGACGCTGGCCGCCAGCCTGCGCGCCGCCTGGGAGGCAGTGAACAACAGCTGGAACCAGTGGGTGCTGAACTACACGCAAAGCAAACAGCTCGACCTGCTGAAGAACATCGGCTTCACCTCCCCCAACTGGGAAGACCTGGCCTACGTGCTGTTAAGCCTGGTGGTGGGCGTGGCGCTGTGCGGTGCGCTGTGGACACAGTGGGAACGCAGCCGGCACGACCCGTGGCTGCGGCTGCTGCAGCGCGCGCAGCGGCGGCTGCAGCAGGCCGGCGTGGTGGTGCCCGCCAGCGCGCCACCGCGCCAGACCGCGGCCGTGGCGCAGGCGAAATTTGGCGACGCGGCGCAAGGCGTGGTGGACTGGCTGTTGCAACTGGAAGCCCACCGTTACGCACGCCACCCGCAGGCCAGCCTCGCTAAACTGCAGCAGGCATACAAACAACTCGCCTGGCCCCAGTGACCCTACGCTCCCCCACCCTTGCCACGCTGTGCATCACGGCGCTGGCCCTGGCATGGCCCGCCCATGCCGCCCCCACAAAACCCGAACGGGCCAAGCCCACGCGCGCCAAGGTTATCAAGACATCGCAGACAGCCACGACAGCCGGCGCGGTGCCGTACGCCAGCCGTGACGACGTGATGCGCCAGGCCGACGACATCGCCCAGCGCCGCGACCTGGACCCGGCCTGGGTGCGCCGCGCGCTGGGTGAGGCCCGCTACCTGCCCACCGTGGCGCGCCTGATGCAGCCGCCGGCCAAGGGCTTTGTAAAAAACTGGCGCGTGTACCGCAGCCGCTTCATAGACCCGATCCGCATCGGCGCCGGGGTGCGCTTCTGGAATGCCAACGCCGACACACTGGCGCGCGCCGAGCGTGAATACGGCGTGCCGGCCGAAATCATCGTGGGCATCATCGGCGTGGAAACCATCTACGGCCAGCAGATGGGCAGCTTCCGCGTGATCGACGCGCTGGCCACGCTGGCGTTCAACTTCCCCACCAACCACCCGCGCGCGGCCGAACGCACGCAATTCTTCCGCGACGAGCTGGAACAGTTCTTGACGCTGCAAAGCCGTCTGGGCACCGACCCATTGCTGCCCGTGGGCAGCTACGCAGGCGCCATGGGCATGCCGCAGTTCATGCCCTCAAGCCGCGTGAAGTACGCAGTGGACTTTGACGGCGACGGCAGCATTGACCTGAGCGGCAACCCGGCCGACGTGATCGGCTCGGTGGCCAGCTATTTCAAGGCCTTCAACTGGCAGCCGGGCATGCCCACCCACTACCCCGTGCGGTTTGACCCAGCCAAGCTGGACATGGACGCGCTGATGGCGCCCGACATACTGCCCACCTTCAGCGTGGCCAGCTTCATGGCCAGGGGCGCGGTGCTGGAGGGCGATGCGCTGAACCACACCGGCCCGCTGGCGCTGGTGGAGCTGCAAAACGGCGCCGATGCGCCGGCGCAGTACGTGGCGGGCACGGAAAACTTCTACGTCATCACCCGCTACAACTGGAGCAGCTACTACGCGATGTCGGTGATTGACCTGGGGCGGGAAGTGAAGGCGGCGGCGGGGCGGTAGGGCTTGCAGTAAACTGGGTTTAGCTACACCTGACGCCCCGGAGCAGCCCATGCAAAATGCCCCCATCCCCAGAGTCAACGCTGCGGACGCACGCCGCTTTGCGGCCCTCAGCGCCGAGGACCAGCGGCTGGTCGAACTGCGCATGGCGGCTGAAATCACACGCCTGTCCCGTCGCAGGCCGCGCAAGTCGCTTGCCGCGCAGTTTGAACAAGCCAGCGCCACGATTGCCGCCAGCAGGCGCGCGCCTGCCCTTGCCACTGTCAAGCGCATGGTGAATGAGAGCCGCTGAGCGGATCGTTGTAGATACCAACGTACTTGTCAGCGCTATCCTGGCGCCGCGATCAGTCCCCAAGCAATGGGTGAGTTGGTGCCTGAATCATGGGGAACTCGTCTTCACCGAGGAAACAGAAGCAGAGTTCCTGGAGGTGGTGTCGCGCGACAAGTTCAACCGGTTTGCACCAGCCGAAGCACGGGTAGCTGCGGCTCTGGCGATCATTGGCTCTTCAGCGCGCGTGCAGGTCAGTCACATGGTGCAGGCCTGCAGGGATGCGCGGGACGACAAGTTTCTGGATGCAGCTTTGGCAGGTCGCGCTCGCTTGCTGGTCACGGGTGACAAAGACCTTTTGACACTTCATCCATTTGACGTCGTTGCCATTGTCACCCCGGCGAAGGCGCTGGCGCTTCGGCAGCCCCCACTGCGATAGGAGCGAGTTCGTGCGGCTGAAGCCGCCTATGCGACGAATTTATGCGGCGAACTCACCCAGCCACCGCACGCCCGCAGGCGTCTCTACCTCGGCCGCCAACGCGCACACAGCGCCTTCCGTCAGCACCACGCGGGGCGTTTCAGCCAGCGCCATGTGCGACAACACGGCGACCACATCATCAGGCCGCGGGTGCTGGATGCGAAGGCAGCACAGACGCAAGCCGACATCCGGGAGTCGCGACGCAGGGTGAAAATTGGTGGCGCGCTGGATGAGCAGCGGCGCAGCGCCCGACAGCGGCGGATGCCCGTCGGCGGTGGACGTCATTTGCCACGTCAGGCCCTCGCGCTCCATCTGCTCCACCACACCGAGGGCGGGGCTGGTGTGGGCTTGGATGTCATCGGTGTTGGCCACCCAGGCCGCGAGACGGGCCGCGGACTGCGCTGGCAAATCGTCCAGCCCGAACCAGCGGGGCCTGGCCACGGGCGGCGCATCGGGATCGATCGCCACCACCTCCAGGTAAACGGACGGGCCGAGCGACAGCAGGAGGTTGTGCGTGCCCATGTGTGGGTGCTTGCGGCCCGGGCCGGGAGAGAGGCCGAGCGACTGCTCTACCAGGGCCGCACCAGAGGCCAGCGATGGAGCGACGACGACAATATGGTCGAGGTGGGACGGCATGTTGACGCCAGCGCGCTGCGTCAACCGCCGGGCAGGCGCTTTTGCATGAAGACGCTCAAAGGATCGTCGGCGTAATCGCCGAAAGGTCCGCGCCGCTCATACCCGCAGCGTTCATACAGACCCAACGCCTCCGGCTGATACGGCCCTGTCTCCAGCGTGAGCAAGTTAGCGCCGCGCCCGGCTGCATGGGATTCCAGCATGGAGAGAAGCCGCCTGGCAACGCCCTGCCCCCGGCAATGCGGGCTGACGTACATGCGCTTGAGCTCACCAAAATCCGGGCCGAGCACGATGGCGCCACAGCCCACGGCACGCAGCGCATCATCACGCGCGACGGCGAACAGGACGTTGGGCTGCATGAGAGAGGCCAGATCCAGCGCATACCTGCTCTCGGGGGGATAGAGCGTGTCCTGGTACGCGTCCAGCTCGGCAATGAGTGCGACGACTTCGGGCTGATCCGGGGATTCCAGGGTGATGTTCATGACTTCCTATGCAGTGGTAGCGTATCTCGGGATGGTGGTTTCCTTAAAGCAAGCCAAGCGCCTTTACCACCCGCCCAACTTGCGCCCCCCTCTCCTCCCCAAACCCGCGCCTGAACAGCCGCATCGTCGGGTACCACGGCGAATCGTCGCGCTCCAGCAGCCAGCGCCAATCCGGGTTCGGTGCCAGCAGCATCCACACCGGTTTGCCCAGCGCGCCGGCCAGGTGGGCCACGGCGGAATCGACGGTGATCACCAGGTCCAGGCATTCGATCATCGCGGCGCTGTCGCCGAAGTCTTTCCAGTCACCCGTCAGGTCCACCAGCGCCTGCGCGTCGGGCGTGATGTCGGTGAAGTTGCCGCCCGGCCCTTTTTGCAGGCTGAAGCATTGCACGCCGGCCACGACCAGCAGCGGGGCCAGCGCGCTCAGCGGCATGCTGCGGTTGCGGTTGTTCACCTGCGTGGGAGAGCCGGCCCAGGCGATGCCGACCTTGCGCTGGCCGTCCCACGGCTTCAGGCGTTCGCGCCACTGCGCAACCTTGGCAGCGTCGGCCCTCAGGTACGGCACCTGCGCCGGGATGGTGGCCAGCGTGGTGCCGTAGTGCAGCGGCAAATCCATCAGGGCCACGTGGCAGTCGGCCACCACATCGTCCGCACCGGGCTTGAAGCAGCGCAGGCCGGGCATGGCCTCCAGCAGCGTCACCAGCTCGGGCTGCACCACGGCCGTCACGCTGGCGCCGTCGGCCTGCAGCAGCTTCACGTAGCGGATGAAGTGGATCACATCGCCCAGGCCCTGCTCGGCATACACGATGATGCGTTTGCCCCTGATCGGCTGGCGCTGGGGGCCCTGCCATTCCAGCGCGGGGTTGTAAAAGCGCGGGCGCGCCATGCGCACCGTGTCGCTCCAGCGCGCGCTGTACTGCGCCCAGCCCGCTTCCAGCTGGCCGGCCAGCAGCTGCGCCAGCGCCAGGTCCACCGCAGCCAGCGCAAAGCCGGGCTGCAGCTGCAGCGCGCGGCGCAGCTGGGCCTGCGCTTCGTCCAGCTGGTTCAGGTGCAGCAGCGCCGTGCCCAGGATGCGCACCGCATACGGGTGCTGCGGCGCTATGGCCACCGCGCGCTGCGCATGGGCCAGTGCGCCCGCGTGGTCCTCCACCCGCCACAGCACGCCGGCCAGGTCCACATGCGCTTCCATGAAGTCAGGCTCTTGCGCGATGGCTTCGCGGTACAGCCGCACGGCGCCGTCCAGGTCGCCCGTGTGTTCCAGGCAAAAGCCGTAATGCAGCAGCGTGGCGCGGTCGCGCGCGTGGAAGTGGTGGTACAGCCGCTGGTACACCGGCAGCGCCTGCGCATGCTGGTTCAGGTTCAGCAGCAGCTCGGCCAGGCGGTGGGCCGGGGCCGGGTCGGCGGGCGCCACGCGGCAGGCGTCGTTGAGCCAGGCCACGGCGGCCCACGCATCGCCCGCGCCCGCGTGCGCATGGGCCAGGCCGATGCGGGCTTCCAGCGATTCGGGTTGCGCCTGCAGCGCCTGCGCATACAGCGCCAGCGCCTCATGGAAGCGGCCGCCGGCCAGCAGCACGGCGGCCTGCTCCTGGGGGCTCATGCCGATGCGGGGATCAGGAAGTCGCGGCTGATGCGCGCGCCCAGTTCGTTCACGCGGTCCAGAAACTGCGTGAGGAACGCATGCAGCCCGGTGGCCAGGATCTCGTCGATATGGCCCCACTTCAGGTCGGCGCGCAGCTTGCCCGCGCGGCGGATGGTTTCGTGCGACTGGTCGTTGGCCACCATTTCCAGGGTGCTCAGCACTTCGTTCATGCTGGCGTGCAGCGACCGCGGCATGTCGGGCCGCAGGATCAGCAGGTCGGCCACGCGCTCGGGTTTGATCACGTCGCGGTACACCTTGCGGTAGATCTCAAAGCCGCTCACGCTGCGCAGGATCGCACTCCAGTGGTAGAAGTCGTATTCCTGGTCCTGCTCGGTGGCGGCACCGAAAAAGTCGCTTTGCACCGCGTGGAACTTCACGTCCACCAGCCGCGCGGTGTTGTCCGCTCGCTCCAGAAAGGTGCCCAGGCGCATGAAGTGCAGCGCCTCGTCCATCAGCATGGTGCCCACCGTCACGCCGCGCGACAGGTGCGAGCGGAACTTGACCCATTCAAAAAACTGCCCCGGGTCGCGTTCAAACTGCCCGGCCTTGAGCATGCGGTTGACTTCCAGCCAGGTCTGGTTCTGTGTTTCCCAGGCCTCGGTGGTCAGCGAGCCGCGCACGGCGCGGGCGTTCTCACGGGCGGCCTTCAGGCAGCTGACGATGGACGAGGGGTTGTTTTCGTCCTTGACCATGAATTCCATCACCCGCTGCGGCGTGATCTCGCCGTGCACCGCGCCATAGGCCGGCAGCAGCTCGCTGATGGACAGCAGGCCCTGCCAGCCCACCTGGGCCACGGCGGCCGATTGCGGCAGCAACGACGTCTGGTAATTGACGTCCAGCATGCGCGCGGTGTTTTCAGCGCGCTCGGTGTAGCGCGACATCCAGAACAGGTGGTCTGCGGTGCGTGACAACATTTTTTAGACCTCCAGAATCCAGGTATCTTTGGTGCCGCCGCCCTGCGACGAATTCACCACCAGCGAGCCTTCCTTCAGCGCCACGCGCGTCAGGCCGCCCGGCACCATCTGCACCGTCTTGCCGCTCAGCACAAACGGGCGCAGGTCGATGTGGCGCGGCGCGATGCCGCTTTCCACAAACGTGGGGCAGCTCGACAGGCTCAGCGTGGGCTGCGCGATGTAGCCGCTGGGGTTGGCCTCCACCGCCTTGCGGAAGTCTTCAATCTCGGCCTTTGTGGCGGCCGGGCCCACCAGCATGCCGTAGCCGCCTGCGCCGTGCACTTCCTTGACCACCAGGTCCTTCAGGTTGGCCAGCGTGTATTTCAGGTCGTCGGGGTTGCGGCACATGTAGGTGGGAACGTTGTTCAAAATGGGCTTCTCACCCAGGTAGAACTCGATCATCTTGGGCACGTAGGGGTAGATGGACTTGTCGTCCGCCACGCCGGTGCCGATCGCATTGCACAGCGACACATTGCCCGCGCGGTACGCGTCCAGCAGGCCCGCGCAGCCCAGCGTGGACGTGGGGCGAAACACCGACGGGTCCAGGAAGTCGTCATCCACCCGGCGATAGATCACGTCCACCCGCTTGGGGCCCCGCGTGGTGCGCATGTACACATAGCGGTCTTTTACAAACAGGTCCTGCCCCTCGACCAGCTCCACACCCATCTGCTGGGCCAGGAACGCATGCTCAAAGTACGCGCTGTTGTACATGCCGGGCGTCAGCACCACCACCGTCGGGTCGGGCGCGCCGGGCTGGGCCGATGCGCGCAGCGTTTCCAGCAGCAAATCGGGGTAGTGCATGACGGGCGCCACGCGGTGGCTGCTGAACAGGTCCGGGAACAGCCGCATCATCATCTTGCGGTCTTCCAGCATGTAGCTCACGCCGCTGGGCACACGCAGGTTGTCTTCCAGCACGTAGTACTCGCCCTCGCCCTGGGCATTGCGTGCGCGCACGATGTCCACGCCCGCGATGTGCGAATACACATGGTGCGGCGTGTACACGCCCATCATTTCCTTGCGGAACTGCGCGTTGTTCAGGATCTGCTCGGCGGGGATGATGCCGGCCTTGATGATGTCCTGGTCGTGGTAGACGTCATGCAGGAAGCGGTTGAGCGCGGTCACGCGCTGCACCAGGCCTTTTTCCATGCTGGCCCATTCATGGGCCGGGATGATGCGCGGGATCAGGTCAAACGGGATCAGCCGCTCGGTGCCCGCGCCGTCTTCGTCCTTGGCGCCATACACCGCAAAGGTGATGCCCACGCGGCGAAAGATCATCTCGGCCTCTTCGCGGCGCGCGCGCATCACGTCGGCCGGCTGGCGCGCCAGCCATTGCGCATAGGCCTGGTAATGCGCCCGAATGTCGCTGCCCTGGAACTGGAACTGCGACGGGCTTTGGCCCTGGCCCTGAGATTGGCCTTGTGTCTGTGTCTGACCGGTGCCCGGCAGCTGGGCATACATCTCGTCGAATTTCTGCATAAAGGCTATCTCCTGCCCCCAGCATAGCAAGTTCCGGGCCCCGTTTTGCGCCGCCGGGGCGCGACTTTGCGTTGCGTCAGACTAGGGAAAGCGATGGTGCCAGTAGCGCGGCGTGGCGTCGCGCTGGCATTGCACCGCCTGTGGCGCGGCCGACTGCCAGCGTGCGGCCCCGCAGCGCGGCGTGTCCGCCACCCGGATGCCGCGCTCGGCATAGCGCTGCATCACCACCGGTGCCGGGTGGCCAAAGCGGTTGCGGTAGCCCACCTGGGCCAGCGCCACCGCCGGCTGCACCGCGTCCAGAAAGGCGGCGCTGGACGATGTCTTGCTGCCATGGTGCGGCACCAGCAGCACATCGGCCGCCAGGTTCACGCCGGCCATGACCAGTGCCTGCTCCTGCGGCTGCTCGATATCGCCCGCCAGCAGGGCCGCCGCCCCACCGGCCGTGGCCGCAGCCTGGATGCGCAGCACACAGCTCAGCGTGTTGGGCTTGCCGCCCGTGGCCAGTGCGCCGGGCGCGGGGTGCAGCACCTCAAACTGCACGCCGTCCCATTGCCAGCGCTGGCCCGCCTCGCACGGCGCCACCGGCCGTATTGCCTGCAGCTCGTGCTGAGGCTCGATGGAGCCCAGGGCGCGGGCCTGCGGCTGCATGGCCAGCACGGCAGCCGCGCCGCCGGTGTGGTCGGCGTCGCGGTGGCTGAGCATGAGCACGTCCACCCGCTCGCCCAGGGCGCGCAGCAGCGGCACCAGCACGCGGTGACCCGCGTCGCTTTCCGGCCCGTAACGCGGGCCCGCGTCGTACACCAGCGTGTGCCGCGCCGTGCGCACGACCACCGCGTTGCCCTGCCCCACGTCGGCCGCCAGCAGCTCAAACGCGCCCGGCGGCGGGCGCAGCGGCTGCCACAGCAGCACCGGCACCAGCAGCGGCAGGCCCAGCAGCCGCAGCGGCCAGGGCCAGCGCAGGGCCAGCACCACGCCGCCCAGCACGCCCGCGGCGCCCGCCCACAGCGGCGGCGCAGCCACCGACACCGAGGCAAAAGGCCATTGCGCCAGCCACTGCAGCACCCAGCCCAGCCCCTGCACGGCCAGCGCGGCAGCGTCCCACAGCGGCGGCGCCAGCACGCCCAACAGGGCCAGCGGCGTGACCACCAGCGTCACCCAGGGAATCGCCAGCAGGTTGGCCGGCAGCCCCACCACCGACGCCTGGCCAAACAGCAGCAGGCCCAGTGGCGTCAACGCCAGCGTCACCACTGCCTGTTCGCGCAGCAGGGCTGCGGCGCGCTGCGCGGGGCGCTGGGGCGTGCCGTATTGGCCGCCGTCGGTCGCAAACAGCACGCCCACCGCCACAAAGCTCAGCCAGAAGCCAGGCTGCAGCGGCGCCCACGGGTCCAGCGCCACCACCACGGCGCAGGCCGCAAGCCACACCAGCGGCCAGGGCCAGCGCAGCCCGGCAAAGCGCAGCACGGCCACGGTAGCCAGCATCCACACCGTGCGCTGGGCCGGCACGCCAAAGCCGCTGAACAGCGCGTAGCCCAGCGCCAGCAGCAGCCCGCCGGCCAGCGCCGCGTGCTGTGCCGGCCAGGCCAGGCACAGCCGCGGGCTGCGCCGCCACAGCCAGCCCACCACGGCAGCGGCAACCCAGGCAAACAAGGTCACGTGCAGGCCCGAGATGCTCATCAGGTGGGCCACCCCGGTGGCGCGGAAGACGTCCCAGGCGGCCCGGTCGATTGCGTTCTGGTCGCCGGTGACCAGCGCCGCCACAATGCCTGCCTGCTGGCGGTCGCCCAGCCGCGCCAGGATATCGTCGCGCACCTGCTGGCGGGCCTGCTCCACCGGGTGCTGCCAGGTCATGCCCAGGCGCCGCGGCGGCGCGTCGCGCGGGCCGGCGCGCACATAGCCCGTGGCCTGCACGCCCTGTTCCCACAGCCACAGCTCGTAGTCAAAACCATGCGGGTTCTGGTGGCCGTGCGGCGCCTTCAGCCGCACCGTCATCTGCCAGCGCTCGCCGGCGCGCAGATCGGCGCTCTGGCGCGTCAGCTCCCCGGCGCCCACGCCGCCGTACCAGCCCAGTTGCACCCGCGGCGGCAGGCGCACCTCATCCGCCCCCAGCCAGGCCGATTCCACCGCCAGGCGAAAGCGCAGCCCGATGTCGTCGCGCTGGGGCATGGCGACCACCACGCCGGTCACCCGCAGGTCGCGGCCCTCCAGCGCGGGCGCCAGCGCCTGGCTGGCAAAGGCCTGGGCCCGCCAGCCTGTGCTGCCGGCACCGGCCAGCAAAGCGCCGGCCAGGGCCAGCAGCAGCGGCCACGGGGTTGCAAGCCGTCTTGAAGCCGACAGCACCAGCAGCGCAACGCCAGCCGCCGCGCCGGCCATGTACACAGCCACCGGCCACAGGGCCGACTGCTGCAGCTGCAAGGCTGCACCGGCAACGCTTGCGCCCAGCACGGGCGCGATCAGCGCCGTCCTGCCCTCCCTGTGTTCCGCTGTCTCTGGCATGGGCAGATTGTCCACGGACTGGCCCAACGGTCATGACCACTGGCTCGGACCTTGCTAGTATGTGCCGCATGTCCATCCATGCCGCCCTGAACCACGTCACCCACTACAAGTACGACCGCCCCGTGAATCTGGGGCCGCAGGTCATACGCCTGCGACCGGCGCCGCACTGCCGCAGCAACGTCATTTCGTACTCGCTCAAGGTCGAGCCCACCGGTCACTTCATCAACTGGCAGCAGGACCCGTTTGCCAATTACCAGGCGCGCCTGGTGTTCCCCGAAAAGACCACCGAATTCAAGGTCACGGTGGACCTGGTGGTCGAGATGGCGGTGTACAACCCGTTCGACTTTTTCCTGGAGCCCGAGGCCGAAAATTTCCCGTTCAAGTACGCCCCGGCGGTGCGCGACGAGCTGGCACCCTACCTCACCACCGAGCCCATGACGCCGCTGGTCAAGGCCTACCTGGACAAGATCGACCGCAGCACGCGCCGCACCATCGACTTCCTGGTGGGGCTGAACCAGCAGGTGTCGCAGGACATCAAGTACCTGATCCGGCTGGAGCCCGGCGTGCAGTCGCCCGAGGAAACACTCAAGCTTGCCAGCGGCTCGTGCCGCGACTCGGGCTGGCTGCTGGTGCAGCTGCTGCGCCACATGGGGCTGGCCGCACGCTTTGTGTCGGGCTACCTGATCCAGCTGGTGCCCGATGTGAAGTCCCTGGACGGCCCCAGCGGCACCACGGTGGATTTCACCGACCTGCACGCCTGGTGCGAGGTGTATCTGCCCGGCGCGGGCTGGATCGGGCTGGACGCCACCTCGGGCCTGATGGCCGGTGAAGGGCACATCCCCCTGGCCTGCACGCCACAGCCGTCAGGCGCCGCGCCCATCGAAGGCGGCGTGGACAAGGCCGAGGTCGACTTTGCCCACCACATGGTGGTGTCGCGCATCTATGAATCGCCGCGCGTGACCAAGCCCTACACCGAGGAGCAATGGGCCAAGGTGCTGGCCCTGGGTGATGCGGTGGACGCCGAGCTGCAGGCCGGCGATGTGCGCCTGACCATGGGCGGCGAACCCACTTATGTGGCGGTAGCCGACCGCGACGCGCCCGAGTGGAATACCGACGCGCTGGGCCCTACCAAGCGTGGCTACGCGACCGAGCTGGTGCACAAGCTGCGCGCCGAATACGGCGACGGCGGCTTCCTGCATTTTGGCCAGGGCAAGTGGTACCCCGGCGAGCAGTTGCCGCGCTGGGCGCTGTCGATCTGCTGGCGCGCCGACGGCCAGCCCACCTGGCGCAACCCCGCCCTGTTTGCCGACGAGCGCGACGCCCATCACTACACCAGCGAGGACGCCAAACGCTTTGCCCACACACTGGCCGGCAAGCTGAACCTGAGCGACCGCTTCATCCAGCCCGGCTACGAGGACGTGTTCTATTACCTGTGGCGCGAGCGCCGCCTGCCGGTCAATGTGGACCCGTTTGACTCGCGCCTGGACGACGAGCTGGAGCGTGCCCGCCTGCGCCGCGTGTTCGAGCAGAAGCTGGACAGCGTGGTGGGCTATGTGCTGCCCCTGCAGCCCAATTCCAGCTCGCAGCCCACCGGGCCGCGCCTGGCGGGCAGCCTGTGGAGCACCGGGCCCTGGTTCTACCGCGACGACCGCATGTACCTGATCCCCGGCGATTCGCCCATGGGCTACCGTCTGCCGCTGGATTCGCTGCCCTGGGTCAGCAAGGCCGACTACCCCTACCTGATCGAGCAGGACCCGACCGCGCCGCAGACGGCGCTGCCCGCCGCCGCGTCCATCCAGGCCCGCTACGCCACGGCGCCCGCCGGCGTCGCCGGGCGCGACCTGCCCTACCTGGCCGGGGCCAGCGCGCCCGGGGAAGCCCAGCGGGTGCATCAGAGCAGCCTGGGCCAACCCGGCGGTGCGGGCACCGGCGCGGCCCGTGCGCCCGGCCAGCCCGAGCCTGAAGGCTTCATGCAGCCGCCCACGCGGTTTGAGTCGGCCCACGGCTACACGCGCACGGCGCTGTGCGTCGAGGCACGCGACCCGCGCCGCGCGAGCGGCCCCAAGGCCGAGGCCACCGGCCAAAAGTCGTCCATGCTGTATGTCTTCATGCCGCCGCTGGAGCGGCTGGAGGATTACCTGGACCTGCTGGCCGCGATCGAGGCCACGGCTGAAACCCTGGGCGTGAAGATCGTGCTGGAGGGCTACCCGCCCCCGCGCGACGCGCGCCTGAAGCTGCTGCAGGTCACGCCCGACCCGGGCGTGATCGAGGTCAACATCCACCCCGCGCACAACTGGCGCGAGCTGGTGGACCACACCGAGTTTTTGTACCAGGCCGCGTTTGAATCGCGCCTGTCGGCCGAAAAATTCCTGACCGACGGGCGCCACACCGGCACCGGCGGCGGCAACCACTTTGTGATGGGCGGCGCCACCACGGCCGACAGCCCTTTCCTGCGCAAGCCCGAGCTGTTGGCCAGCCTCATCCTGTACTGGCACAACCATCCGTCGTTGAGCTATCTGTTCAGCGGCATGTTCGTGGGCCCGACCAGCCAGGCGCCGCGCGTGGACGAAGCGCGCAACGACCAGCTGTACGAGCTGGAAATTGCCCTGCGTGAAATCGAACGCAACCGCGAGGAGTTCGGCCAGGACATGCCGCCCTGGCTGGTGGACCGCACGCTGCGCAACATCCTGGTGGACGTTACCGGCAACACCCACCGCAGCGAGTTCTGCATCGACAAGATGTACTCGCCCGATTCCGCCACGGGCCGCCTGGGCCTGCTGGAGCTGCGCGCGTTCGAAATGCCGCCCCATGCCCGCATGAGCGTGGTGCAGCAGCTGCTGCTGCGTGCGCTGATCGCGCGCTTCTGGAAGGCGCCGTACAAGGCCCCGGCCACGCGCTGGGGCACCGAGCTGCACGACCGCTTTTTGCTGCCCACCTTCGTCAAGATGGACCTGAACGATGTGCTGGCCGAAATGCGCGAGGCCGGCTACGCGTTCGACACCGCCTGGTTTGCGCCGCACTTTGAGTTCCGCTTCCCGCTGGTGGGCGAGGTGCAGTCGCGCGGCATCGAGCTGACGCTGCGCAATGCGCTGGAGCCCTGGCATGTGATGGGCGAGGAAGGCGCGCCGGGCGGCACGGTGCGCTATGTGGACTCGTCGCTGGAGCGTATCGAGGTGCGCGTAACCGGCCTGAACGAAAGCCGCTACGTCATCACCGTCAACGGCCATGCCCTGCCCATGCAGTCCACCGGCACCATGGGTGAATTTGTGGCCGGCGTGCGCTACAAGGCCTGGAACCCGCCGTCGGCGCTGCACCCGAGCATCGGCGTGCACGCGCCGCTGACGTTTGACATCGTGGACACCTGGATGAAGCGCTCGCTGGGCGGCTGCCAGTACCACGTGGCCCACCCGGGCGGGCGCAACTACGACACCTTCCCGGTGAACGCCTATGAGGCTGAAAGCCGCCGCATGGCGCGCTTTTTCCGCATGGGCCACACGCCAGGCACGCTGGACGTACCGCCTGCCACGATCAACGTGGCAGGCAGCCGCGAATTCCCGTTCACGCTGGACCTGCGGCGCGCACTGCAGGGCTAGGGCCGGCCAGACCTCCGGTGGGTGCGTCGTGGCCATGCAACATGTGCATGGCCCGGGGCGGCGGGCAATGTGACAATAGGATGACGTGGACAAACGCAACGATTCAGTCGACTCCCTTTTTGCCGCAGACGCCCAGGAAGCCCCTGCCGATCTGGCGGCGGCCCTGTCGCCCCCCGCCGCCACCGGCCATTTCGATGAGTTGCGTGGCAGCGTGGGCGCCACCGCCAGCGCGCCCCTGACCCCGCTGTGGGCCCGCTTCTTCGAGAACCTGGGCCGCGAGGGCTTCAACGACCTGAACCGCCGCACCGTCAACCTGGAACGCCAGGTGCGCGACAACGGCGTCACCTACAACGTCTATGCCGACGCCAACGGGCCGCAGCGCCCCTGGTCGCTGGACCTGTTCCCGCTGATCATTTCGCCACAGAGCTGGCGCCAGATCGAAACCGGGGTGATCCAGCGCACGCGCCTGCTCGACCGCGTAATGGCCGATGTGTACGGCCCGCAGCGCCTGCTGGCCGACGGCTTCCTGCCCAGCGCCCTGGTGCAGGGCCACCCCGGCTACCTGCGCGCCATGCACGGCGTGCCGCCCGTGGGGGGCACGCACCTGCACATCGCGGCGTTCGACCTGGCGCGCGGCCCCGACGGCCACTGGTGGGTGGTGTCGCAGCGCACCCAGGCGCCGTCCGGCCTGGGTTACCTGCTGGAAAACCGCCTCATCACCTCGCGCCTGTTCCCAGAGGCCTTTCGCGACATGCACGTGCAGCGCCTGGCGGCCTGCTACCGCGCGCTGGTGGACGGCATGCGCCAGACGAGCCCCGGCGGCGCGGACGCGCGCATCGTGCTGCTCACGCCCGGCCCGTACAACGAAACCTATTTCGAGCACGCCTACCTGGCGCGCTACCTGGGCCTGACCCTGGTGGAGGGCAGCGACCTGACCGTGCGCGACCAGCGCCTGTACCTCAAGACACTGCAGGGCCTGCAGCCGGTGCACGGCATGCTCAAGCGGCTGGACGATGAGTTCCTGGACCCGCTGGAGCTGCGCAGCGATTCGCGCCTGGGCGTGCCCGGCCTGCTGCAGGCCATCCGCGGGGGCAACGTGCTGGTGGCCAACGCGCCGGGCTCGGCCTTCCTTGAATCGACGGCCATGCTGGGCTTCCTGCCGGCGCTGTCGCGCCACCTGCTCGGTGAAGAGCTGAGCCTGCCGTCGCTGGCCACCTGGTGGTGCGGCGAGCGCGCCGCGATGGAGGCCGTGCTGCCCCAGCTGCCGGACAGCGTGATCAAGCCGACCTGGCCGGGCGGCGACATGTCGGCCGTGCTGGGCCGCTCGCTGTCGCGCCGGGGGCTGGACGAATGGGCCGGGCGCATCGTGCGCCAGGGTGACGAGCACACCGTGCAGGCCTACATGCCGCTGTCGCAGATGCCCACCTGGAAGTCCGACGCCCGGGGCGAGCACATCGCGCCGCGCTCGGTGCTGCTACGCGTGTTTGCCGTGAGCGACGGCGCGCAGTCCTGGCGGGTGCTGCCCGGTGGCCTGGCGCGCATTGCCAGCGCTGACCACGAAATTGCGTCCATGCAGCGCGGCGGCAGCAGCGCCGACGTCTGGGTGCTGACCGACGGTGAGGTGGACGCCACCACCCTGCTGGCCAACGACCAGCCGGGGCCGGCCGTCACCCACCGCAGCGGCCTGGTGACCAGCCGCGCCGCTGAAAACCTGTTCTGGCTGGGCCGCTACACCGAGCGCACCGAAAACACCATCCGCCTGGCCCGCCTGGTGCTGGAATGCATGAACGGCGAAGACCAGTCGTCCCAGCCGCTGCTGGCCTGGCTGAGCGAGCTGGCCGTGCATCACGCCCTGGTGCTGGAGGGCGTGCCGCCGGCCACCCATGCGCGGCGCGTGTTCGAACGCTCCCTGATCGCGGCGCTGGCTGACACCGAGCACGCCACCAGCGTGGGCTACAACCTGCGCTCGCTCAAGGCTGCGGCGTCGGCCGTGCGCGAACGGCTGTCGCAGGAGCAGTGGAACGTGATCGTGCGGGCCGAAACGGAATTTTTCCGGCAGTGCGCCATCTGCACCGAAGACGGTGACTATTCCCCGGTGGAAGCCATGCGCATCCTGGATACCGTCAACGGCTACACCGCGGCCATGACCGGCGCGCAGACCGACCGCATGTCGCGCGACGACGGCTGGCGCCTGCTGTCCAGCGGGCGGCACATTGAGCGCCTGGGCTTCCTGGCGTCGGCGCTGGCCCAGAGCTTTGAGACCGGCGCGGTGTTTGACGAAGGCGGCTTTGAAGCCGTGGTGGCGCTGTTTGACAGCACCATCACTTTCCATTCGCAGTACCAGCAGCGCCACGACGTGCCCGCGCTGGTGGACCTGCTCGTGATCGACCGCGACAACCCCCGCTCGCTGGGTTGGGTGGCCCAGACGCTGCGCGGGCGCCTGGCCAAGCTGGAAGGCACGCCCGCCGGCGAGGTGCCCGACGTGGCCCAGGGTGTGCCCGACCCCAAGGCCTGGTCGCTGGAGGCGCTGTGCGTGCGCGATGCCGACGGCCGCTACACCGCGCTGATCACCGAACTGGAGCGCTGCAGCGACGCGGCCTGGCAGCTGTCGGATGCACTAAGCGCCCGCTATTTCACGCATTCGGACGCCCGCCAAAGCCTGGGAGCCTGAAAACATGGCCCCCACGCTCGTCACTTCGTGTACTTCGCTGCCCCCCGAGGGGGCCGCAACCGCCTTGGGGCGGCCCGGCGGCGGTTGATCATGCTCCTACGTGTCATCCACGAAACGGTGTACGACTACGCCCCCCCGGTCAAGAACGCCCAGCACATGGCCCACCTGAAGCCGCGCGAGGGCGACGGCCAGGCGCTGCTGAGCCACACGCTGGCCATCACGCCCGAGCCGGCCCAGCAGACCGAGGCCGTGGACGTGTACGGCAATGCGCGTGCGTTCTTCAACCTGCCGGCCGCGCATGACGAACTGATCGTGGTGGCCCACAGCGTGGTGTCCACCTCTGCCCCGCCCACGCCCGAGCCCGGCCTGCCCTGGGAACAGGTGCGCGAGCGCATGCGCTACCACCGCGGCGCCGCGTACGACGCCGCCACCGAATTCACCTTCCCGTCGCCCTACGTGCCGCGCCATGACGACTTCATTGCCTATGCGCGGCCCAGCTTCTCGGCGGACCGGCCGGTGATGGAAGCCGCCTGGGACCTGATGGAGCGCATCCACGACGACTTTGACTACGAATCCCAGGCCACCGAGGTCAACACCCCCGCGCTGGAGGCGCTGGCCATGCGCAAGGGCGTCTGCCAGGATTTCGCCCACATCATGATCGCCTGCCTGCGCGGCATGGGGCTGCCCGCGCGCTACGTCAGCGGCTACCTGCTGACCGAGCCGCCACCCGGCCAGCCGCGCCTGGTGGGCAGCGATGCGTCGCACGCGTGGGTGGCGGTATGGTCGCCGGGGCGCGACGGCGGCGGCACCTGGTACGACCTGGACCCGACCAACAAGCGCGCGCGCGGCGAGGACTACGTCACGCTGGCCGTGGGGCGCGACTATTCAGATGTTTCACCGGTGCGCGGCGTGATTCATGGGGGTGAGCGGCATACACTCAATGTGGGCGTCACGGTGGAACCCGTTGACAGCCCGCCGATGCAATCCCAATCGCAGGAACAATCGCAATGAGTGTTTACGAAAAACTGAAAGAACTGGACATCACCCTGCCGCCGGTGGCCGTGCCCGCCGCAGCTTATGTGCCCTTTGTGCAGACCGGCAACCTGGTCTTCCTGAGCGGCCACATCGCCAGAAAGGACGGCAAGCCCTGGGTGGGGCAGCTGGGCGCCAACATGACCACCGACGAAGGCAAGCTCGCCGCCCGCGCGATCGCCATCGACCTGATGGGCACGCTGCATGCGGCGTGCGTGGCAGCAGGTGGTGACCTCAACAAGGTCAAGCGCATCGTCAAGCTCATGAGCCTGGTCAACTCCACCGGCAGCTACACCGAGCAGCACCTCGTCACGAACGGCGCGAGCGAACTGTTCGGCGCCGTCTTTGGCGACAAGGGCGCGCATGCGCGCAGCGCGTTTGGCGTCGCGCAGATCCCGTTGGGGGCCTGCGTCGAGATTGAACTGATCGCCGAAATCGGCTGACGCCGCACGGGCCGTTCAGGTGGTGTAGTCGCCGCTGGCTTCAGGCTGGAACAGCACGGCCCTGATCTCGGCTGACCGCTGCGCGCCGTCGGGCAGCCTCCAGCGCGCCACGCTGCCCACCCGCAAACCCAGCAGGCTGGTGCCCACGGGCGACAACACCGAGATGAAGCCTTTTTCGGGTTCCGCATCCGCCGGGTAGCACAGGGTCAGCTTGGTGCATTCACCGCTGTCGGTGTCGGCCAGCAGCACCTGCGAATACATCGTCACCACATCCGGCGGGATGGCGGGTGCCGCCACCAGGTCACAGGTCGCAAGTAGTTCTTCCATACCCTGCTGTGCCCACGATGCAATGCGGGTCAGGCGGATATGGTCTAGGGGCGTGAGCGTGCGCTCAACGGGGCGGGTTGATTCCATGAAAGGCTCCTGAACAAAATGCGCCGGGGAGACTGTGGGCCCGGCGATTGAAAGATTGCGCAGAAGTGGGGAACTGGAATCGCCGGGCTCAGGGAAGTGCGTGCAGCTGCGGTCGCAGCGACGCGACGCGGGCAAGGGTCTGGGCGGCAAAAATATTCACCACCGGAGTCTAGGCCAGATCGCGGTGAACCACCAAGGCCCGGCAGCTATACCCCTGCAGGTCTTGCCAGAATCAGCCCGCCCACGCGCTACTCCACGCGCTTGATCGACACGGGCTTGAAGCCCAGATCGGCTGCCTTGCCCTTGCGGGCGCGCGCCGCGCGGGCGTTGTTGAGGCTGCGGATTTCCAGCGTCTCGTCACGTTCCTTGCCACCACGTCCGATGCCCTCGATCTTCACGCTGCGGGTGTAGGCCGCTGCCCCCGCCAGGGTGTCCTTGGCCTCCAGATCAATCAGCAGCAGGCCGCGGCCGCCCTTTTCCATGAGCTTGAGTTCACCGATTTCGAAGGTCAGGATGCGCCCACCCGTCGACGCGCAGGCCACATGGGTAGCGGGCAGCAGCGGCTGGCCGCCGGAGCTGAACGCTGCATGCGAAGGCGCGCAGATGGTTTCTCCTTCGCCCAGGCTCACAAATGCCTTGCCGGCCTTCACGCGCGAGACCATGCTGTCCACCGTGGCCAAAAAGCCGTAGCCGCCGCTGCCGCTGAGCAGCAGCGCTGCATTGCCGGGGCCCGCAAAGTAATGCAGCAGCTGGGTGCCTGCCTCCAGCTCGATCAGCGTGGTCAGCGGCTGGCCGTCGCCGCGCGCGCCCGGCAGCGCGGCCACCGGCACGGAATACACGCGCCCGTTGCTGCCGAATGCCAGCAGCGTGTCCACCGTGCGGCATTCAAACGTGCCGTACAGGCCGTCGCCGGCCTTGAAGGCAAAGCTGGCGGCGTCGTGCCCATGGCCGGTGCGTGCGCGCACCCAGCCCTTTTGCGAAACCACCACGGTCACCGGCTCGTCCACCACCTTCACTTCCGCCACGGCCTTCTTCTCGGCCTGGATCAGCGTGCGGCGGGCGTCGGCAAACTGTTTGGTGTCGGCTTCGATCTCCTTGATCATCAGGCGGCGCAAGGCAGCGGGGCTGCCCAGGATTTCTTCCAGCCTTTTCTGCTCGTCGCGCAGGGTGGACAGCTCCTGCTCGATCTTGATGGCCTCCAGCCGCGCGAGCTGGCGCAGGCGGATTTCAAGAATGTCCTCGGCCTGCCGTTCACTCAAGCGGAAGCGTTCGATCAGCGCCGCCTTGGGCTCGTCGCTCTGGCGAATGATGGCGATCACTTCGTCAATGTTCAGCAGCACCAGCTGGCGGCCTTCCAGGATGTGGATGCGGTCCAGCACCTTGGCCAGACGATGCTGTGAGCGGCGCTGCACCGTCTGCTGGCGGAAATCAATCCATTCCTGCAGCATCTGGCGCAGCGACTTCTGCACCGGCTTGCCGTCCAGCCCCACCATGGTGAGGTTGATGGACGACGAGGTTTCCAGGCTGGTGTGGGCC
>JBEIPU010000011.1:0-44864 GCA_040376925.1 Caenimonas sp.
GCCCTACTCGGTGCGCGACAGCGATCTCGAACAGGCTTTCGGCCAGTTCGGTGCGGTGACCAGCGCCAAGGTCATGATGGAACGCGACACCGGCCGCTCCAAAGGCTTCGGCTTTGTGGAAATGGGCAGTGATGCCGAGGCGCAAGCCGCCATCAATGGCATGAATGGCCAGCCCCTGGGCGGCCGCAGCGTGGTGGTCAACGAAGCCCGCCCGATGGAAGCACGCCCGCCCCGCAGCGGTGGCGGCGGCTACGGTGGTGGTGGCGGCGGTGGTTACGGCGGCGGCGGTGGTGGCGGCTACGGCGGTGGCGGCGGCGGTGGCCGTCGTGAAGGCGGTGGCGGCGGCTACGGCGGCGGTGGCCGCAGTGGCGGCGGTGGTGGCGACGGCGGTTTCCGCAGCCCCTACGGCTCCGGCCCGCGCGGCGGCGGCGGTGGTGGCGGCGGCGGTTACGGCGGTGGTGGTCGTGGCGGCAGCGGCGGCTACTGATCCAGCCCCTGGCTTTCAATCAAAAAGGGCTCCTTCGGGAGCCTTTTTGCTGGGCGGCTGATGTTTATTCGGTCGCGGCAGCCTCGGCGCGCTCACGCCGGCGCGCGCTGCGGTCCACCAGGACCGCCAGCTCGTGCGCGTCCATCGCCCATTTGGCGTGGGCATTGGCATGCGCGTGCACGTCGCGCGCCAGCGCCATGAACTGCAGGGGCGCCGCCGGGTACAGCAGGGCCAGCGGCGTGGCCGGGTAAAGGCGGCCCGCGCCGCGCAGGTTTTTCATGAGCAGCTGGAGCCGGGTATGGCGCCGGTCATGCTGCAGCTGCTCCCACAGGGCATCCAGCTCACGCACCGGCCCCTCCAGGAATTGCAGGTACAGGCCGCAGCCGGCCAGCAGGGTGCCGCTGATGCGGTGCAGGGCATTGCGCCGCGCGGCCTGCTCGACCAGGCCGGTCAGCGTCGCCTCGTCCATGACGCGCGCCTGGCGGCTGCAGTACATGAGCTGCATGACGTGTTCGCCGGCAGGGGCGGGGGATGGCGCGCGGTGGGGCATGCCGCGATTGTCCGCGCGGCCGGGGCACCACGCGAGCGCACTGCCTCGGCCAATGCCCTGGGCCGCGTGCGAGTTTGCAGCGGCGTTGTGCGCCGCCCATCGCTGTGCGACTTATTGCCCGCCCTGGCGGTGCTTGCGGGGCCGCCCGGCCAGTGCGCGGTCGAACACCGCGTTGGGCAGCAGCCGCAGCAACGCGGCCACCACGCCCATCTGCCAGGGGATCACCCGGTAGCTCGCACCCGCTTCGATCGCCCGGAAGGCGCGATCGGCAAAATCCTCGGGCTTCATGAGGAACGGCATGCTGTAGCGGTTTTGCCGCGTCAGCGGCGTGTCGATGTAGCCGGGGCAGATGGTCACCACCCGCACACCGCCGGCACGCAGCTCACCGCGCAGGCTTTCGCAGTAGCTGATGACGGCCGCCTTGCTCGAACAGTACGCGCCGTGGCCCGGCAGGCCGCGGATGCCCGCCACGCTGGCAATGCCGGTCAGCGTGCCGCTGCCGCGCGCCAGCATGGCTGCAATGAACGGGTGGAAGGTGGCGGCCAGGCCGATGTTGTTGGTGGCGAAGGTCTGCGCCATGACGTCAATGTCTTCGCGCACGGCCGTGTCCATGCCGATGCTGATGCCGGCGTTGGCGATCACCGCATCGGGCACCCCCTGGGCGGCGATGCACGCCTGGCCCGCGGCTGCAATGCTGTCGGTCTGCGCGACGTCGGCCCCGTACACGGCGTAGCGCGCGGCATCCAGGCCTTTTTCAAGCGCCCAGCGCTCGATTTCGCCGGTGCGCCGCGCCACCAGCGCCAGCCGCCAGCCCGCCTGGTAAAAGCGCCAGGCCAGTGCCTGGCCGATGCCGCTGGACGCGCCGGTGATGAAGACGAGAGGTGCCATGGCAGGGGCCTTTGCGCTCAGGGTGGATCAGGGCAGGGTGCGCGGTGTCAGCACGCCGCGCACGCGCCCGCGCAGGTCCATCACGCGGTCGGCGTTGTCGTAGTCCATGCTGTCGGCGGTGAACTGGTCGCCCCCGCGCGTGAGCGTCACGGGCTTGTTGGAGCGGATGCGCTCGGTTTCCATGAAGGCATGCAGGAACTCACCGCGAAACTGCAACGACGGCAGCGGCCTGCCCTCGGTGTCGGTGCCCGCGTCGCGCGTGACCACCGCGTTGCCGAACAGCTGCACCTCAGTGCCGTCGCCGTTGCTCAGGGCGCGGTTGGCCGTGGCCACGGTCAGCACGCCCTTGTCGTTGATCGAGCGGATGCGCGGCTGGTCGATCTCCAGCGTGTCGCTGTCGGGGTAATGGCGCGCCTCGGTGCCCATGACCTCGCTTTTCAGGCGGCCGTTGCCGTCAAATGTCTTGACCGAAAAGCCGCGCATGAAATAGTCGGGCTCGCTGGACACCGCCTTGTCGCCGGCCGCCGGAGCTGCCAGCGGCGTGTTGCGCACCAGCCAGTAGGTGCCCAGGGCCAGCAACCCCATCAGGATGATGGGAAGGTAGATGGACAGCTGGTCCCACAGGCGCAGGCCCAGCCGCGCCGCCTGCGCTGCGCGCGTGGCGCCGCTCATGGCCCGCAGGCCTCGCGCAGCAGCTCGGCGTAGTGGCCGCCGGCCACCAGCAGCAGGTCGCAGAATTCGCGCGCGGCGCCCTGGCCGCCCGCGGCCTGCGTGACCCAGGCCGCCCGCGCGCGCACCTCGATATGGGCATTGGCGGGCGCCGCGGCAAAACCGCAGCGCGTGAGCACCGGCAGGTCGGGCCAGTCGTCGCCAATGGCCGCGGCCTGGTGCCAGTCCAGGCCCAGCGTCTTGAGGGTCTGCTCGGCCGCCGGGCGCTTGTCTTCGGTGCCAAAGTGGGCATGCGTGACGCCCAGCGCCGACAGCCGCCCGCGCAGGGCTTTCGAATCGCGCCCGGTGATCACCGCCGGCGTGATGCCGGCCCGTTGCAGCAGCTTGATACCCAGCCCGTCCAGGATGTTGAAGCGCTTGAGCGATTCGCCCTGGTCAGACATGAACAGCCCACCATCGGTGAGCACGCCGTCGATGTCAAAGAACGCCACGCGCATGCCCTGCGCCTTGAGCAGCAGTTCGGGCGGGAAGTTGAGCGCCGGCGCCATGTTCAGATGACTTTCGCGCGAAGGAGGTCGTTGGTGTTGACCGCGCCGCACAGGCGGCCCGCGTCGTCCACCACCAGCACCAGCGTGATGCGGTACTGCTCCATGAGCTCCACCGCCTCCACCGCCAGCACGTCGGCGCGGATGGTGCGCGGGCTGGCGTTCATGATGTCGCGCGCCACCGAGGCGCGCAGGTCCACACCACGCTCCACATGCCGGCGCAGGTCGCCGGCCGTGAACAGCCCCAGCACCTGGCCGTCAGCGCCCACCACGGCCGACGCGCCCATGCCCTTGTCGCCCATCTCGCGCATCAGCTCGCCAAACGTGGCGTCCGGGCCCACCTGGGGCACGGCGTCGCCGGTGCGCATCACGTCCCGAAGCAGCGTGAGCAGCTTGCGGCCCAGCGCACCGCCGGGGTGGGAGCGGGCAAAGTCCTCGGCCTTGAAGCCGCGCGCGTCCAGCAGCGCCACCGCCAGCGCGTCGCCCAGCGCCAGCTGGGCCGTGGTGCTGGCCGTGGGCGCCAGGTTCAGCGGGCAGGCTTCCTTTTCAACGCTGCTGTCCAGCACGATGTCGGCGTGCTTTGCCAGCGACGAGCGCACATTGCCCGTCATGGCCACCAGCGGCACACCCTGGCGCTTGAGCACGGGCAGGATGGCGGTGATTTCCTCGCTCTCGCCGCCATTGGAGATGGCCAGCACCACGTCCACCGGCTTGATCATGCCCAGGTCGCCGTGGCTGGCTTCGGCCGGGTGCACGAACATGGCGGGGGTGCCGGTGGAGGCCAGGGTCGCGGCGATCTTGCGCCCGATGTGGCCGCTCTTGCCCATGCCCATCACGACCACGCGGCCGCGCACGTCCAGCATGAGCTGCACCGCCTTCACGAAGGCATCGCCCGTGCGCGCCTTCAGGCCCAGCACGGCGGCGGCTTCGATGTCGAATGTCTCCTGGGCCAGGCGCAGGGCCTGGGCGGGGTCGAATGTCATTGCGGGATTCTATCGACGCGGCAACCGCCCGGTCAGGGCCTGGGTACATGGCTTGCTAGCATCTGGGGATGACCTCGCTGGAACTGACGCTGCTTTACTTGCTGGCCGCCGTGCTGGGGGTGGTGGCGTGCCGGTCGCTGAAGCTGCCGCCCATGCTGGGCTACCTGGTGGTGGGCGTGCTGATCGGGCCCAACGCGCTGGCGCTGGCGGACAACTCCGAGGGCATCAAGCATCTGGGCGAATTCGGCGTGGTGTTCCTGATGTTCGTGATCGGGCTGGAGTTCAACCTGCCCAAGCTGCGGGCCATGCGCGGCCACGTGTTTGGCCTGGGGCTGTTCCAGGTGGGCCTGACGATTGTGCTGGCCACGGGCGCGTCGCTGTTCCTGGCGGCGCTGGCGCCCACGCTGTGGAAGATGGGCTGGCAGACGGCGCTGGCGCTGTCGGGGGCGCTGGCCATGAGCAGCACGGCCATCGTGGTGAAGCTCATGTCCGAGCGGCTGGAGATGGAGTCCGAGCACGGCAAGCGCGTGATGGGCGTGCTGCTGTTCCAGGATCTGGCCGTGGTGCCGCTTTTGGTGCTGATCCCGGCGCTGGGCAGCCCGCCCGAGACGCTGTTCACCGCGCTGGCGCTGGCCGGCCTGAAGGCCACCGTGCTGATCGCCGTGCTGCTGGTGGGCGGCCAGCGCGTGATGCGCTGGTGGCTCACGCTGGTGGCGCGGCGCAAGAGCGAAGAGCTGTTCGTGCTGAACCTGCTATTGATCACGCTGGGCCTGGCCTGGCTGACCGAGCTGGCGGGCCTGAGCCTGGCGCTCGGTGCGTTCATCGCGGGCATGCTCATTTCAGAGACCGAATACAAGCACCAGGTGGAGACCGACATCCGCCCGTTCCACGACGTGCTGCTGGGCCTGTTTTTCATCACCATCGGCATGATCCTGGACTGGCGCCTGGTGCTGGAGCGCTGGCCGCTCGTGCTGCTGCTGGTCACGCTGCCGGTGCTGTTCAAGCTGGTCATGATCACGGCACTGGCCAAAGCCTTTGGCGCGCCCATGGGAACGTCGCTGCGCACCGGGCTGTACCTGGCGCAGGCCGGTGAGTTCGGCTTTGTGCTGCTGACGCTCAGCGCCCAGAACAGCCTGGTGCCGCCGGCGCTGCTCAACCCCATCCTGGCGAGCATGGTGCTGTCGATGCTGGCCACCCCGTTCATCATCATGTACAGCAACCGCATCGTCATGAAGCTGGTGGCTAGCGAATGGCTGCAGCAGTCGCTGCAGATGACCAGCATCGCGCGCAAGTCCATCAACACCAGCAAGCACGTGATCATCTGCGGCTACGGGCGCAGCGGCCAGAACATGGCCCGCATGCTGGAACGCGAAGGCATCCCCTACATGGCCCTCGACCTGGACCCCGACCGCGTGCGCCAGGCAGCCGCCGCGGGCGATTCGGTGGTGTTTGGTGACGCCGCGCGGCTGCAGGCACTGATGGCCGCGGGCCTGGCGCGCGCCAGCGCCGTGGTGGTGACCTACATCGACACCGCGGGCGCGCTGAAGGTGCTGGCCAATACGCGCGCACATGCGCCGCAGGTGCCGGTGATCGTGCGCACCCAGGACGACCTGGACCTGGAAAAGCTACGCGCCGCGGGCGCGACCGAGGTGGTGCCCGAGGCCATCGAGGGCTCGCTGATGCTGGCCAGCCATGCGCTGGCGCTGGTGGGCGTGCCCATGCGCCGCGTGATCCGCGTGGTGCAGGACCAGCGCGACGCGCGCTACAACCTGCTGCGCGGCTACTTCCACGGCGCCGACGACGACAGCGTGAACGAGCGCGAACACGAGCGCCTGGGCACCTTCACGCTGCCGCTGGGCGCCAAGTCCATCGGCCGGCCGCTGGGCCACCTGGCGCTGCATGCCATGGGGGTGCGGGTGGTGAACCTGCGCCGCGCCAACGGCCGCGCCGTGCCGCTGGACGATGACCCGGCGCTGGAAGAGGGCGACGCGCTGGTGCTGTCGGGCAAGCCCGAGGTGCTGGCCATGGCCGAGCAGAAGCTGCTGCGCGGCTGAGCCACCGCGCCAGCGTAAAACCCCTGAGCGCCATCGGGCAATCGCGACCGTCCGGTATGCATGCTTACGATTGAGTCATTATCTGGCCCGTTACGTATTTTCTTTTCATATTCCAGGAGCCCAACAATGGATCGTCGTGGTTTTCTCGGTGCAGGCATGGCAGGCGCAGCGGCGCTGACCTTTTCATCCGTCTGGTCGCAAAGCACGCCCAATTTCGGCGCGCCGGTGGCGCCTGCGGTCGGCTTCAAGCGCATGAAGCTGGGCGCCATGGAGGTCATCGCCCTGAATGACGGCGCGCTGCGCCGCCCGCTGGGCGAGGAATTCGTGACCAATGCGCCGCTGGAGCAGGTCAAGGCGCTGCTGGCGTCACAGGGCTTGCCCACCGACTACGTGGACATTCCGTTCACGCCGTTCGTGATCGTGGCCGGCGGCCGGCGCATCCTGATGGACACGGGCTTTGCCGACAACGGCCCGCCCAGCGCCGGCAAGCTGGTGGCCAACATGGCTGCGGCCGGCCTGAAGCCGGACGACATCGACACCATCATCGTGAGCCACTACCACGGTGACCACATCAACGGCATCCGCAACAAGGCCGGCCAGCTGGTGTTCCCCAAGGCCAAAATCATGGTGCCCGCCCCCGAGCACGCGTTCTGGATGGACGACGCCCGCATGGAAGCCGCCCCGCCGGCCATGAAGGGTGCGTTCCAGAACGTGCGCCGCGTGCTGGGCGGCCTGCCGGCCGAGCAGCTGGTGCGCTTTGAGCCCGGCGCCGAGGTCGCCCCCGGCATCACGTCGGTGGCCGCCTTTGGCCACACCCCGGGCCACACGCTGTTCACCGTCAAATCCGAAGGACAGTCCTTTGCCTATGTGGCCGACCTGACCAACGTGCCCAGCCTGTTTGCGCGCAGCCCCGACTGGTCGGTGACCTTTGACATGGACAAGGAAATGGCGCGCGCCACCCGGCGCAAGATCTTCGACATGATCGTCAAGGAAAAAATGATGGCCGGCGGCTTCCACTTCCCGTTCCCTGCCTTTGGCAGCATTGAATCGGCCGGCAATGGCTACGCGTTCAAGCCGCTGGCCTGACACTGCAGGCGTCTCGCGCCGGGCCGTGCTGGGCGCGGGCGCCACGGCCGTGCTGCTGCCGGGTGCCGCGCGGGCCCAGGCCGCGGACCCGGTGGCAGCGGCCATCCGCGCGGGGGGCTGCGCGGTGCTGATCCGCCATGCCCAGACCGTGGCCGGCGTGGGCGACCCGCCCGGCTTTCGCGTGGACATGTGCAGCACGCAGCGCAACCTGAGCGAAGATGGGCGAGCCCAAGCCAGGCGTATCGGGCAATGGTTTCAGGCGCAGGGGCTCAAGCCGCGCGCCGTGCAGTCCAGCGCCTGGTGCCGCTGCAAGGACACCGCCGACCTCGCATTTGGCAGGCACATCGTATGGCAGGCGCTGAACTCATTTTTTGAAAGCCGCGATTCGCAGGCTGCACAGACCGCCCAGCTGCGCGCGGCGCTGGCGCGCATCCCGGCGGGGCAGTTCGAGGTGTGGGTCACGCACCAGGTCAACATGACGGCGCTGACCGGTGAAGGCATGGTGATGGGCGAAGGGCTGGTGGTGAATGCGCAGGGCAAAATGGTGGCCCGCAGCACCTTCGGCTGAAAGCCATGCCCCACACCGGTACCGACGACACCTTTCACTTCGGCCCCTACCTTCGCAGGCACATCCGCACCGTGCCCGACTGGCCGGCGCCGGGCGTGCAGTTTCGCGACATCACGCCGCTGCTGCAGGACCCGAAAGTCTTTCGGGTGCTGATCGACGCGTTCGTGCACCGCTACATGGACCGCCGCCCCGACGTGGTGGCGGGGCTGGACGCGCGCGGCTTCATCCTGGGCTCGGTGGTGGCCTATGAGCTGGGCGTGGGGTTTGTGCCGATCCGCAAGAAGGGCAAGCTGCCCTTCACCACCGTGGCGGAAACCTACGAGCTTGAATACGGCAGCGCCACCGTGGAGCTGCACACCGACGCCGTGAAGCCCGGTGATGTGGTGCTGCTGATCGACGACCTGATCGCCACCGGCGGCACCATGATGGCGGGCAAGAAGCTGCTGGAAAAGCTGGGCGCCACCGTGATGGAAGGCGCCGCGATCGTGGATCTGCCCGAGCTGGGCGGCTCAAAGCGGCTGACTGAAGGCGGGCTGCCGCTTTTTACATTGGTCGACTTCGCAGGACACTGATCACCTCAGGTGAACTGCCCCACCAGGATCGCCTCGCGCATGCGGATGGCCAGCACGGCCGCCAGCCCCTTGACCAAGTCCACCGCCAGGCGCGGCTGCTTGTGCGACAGCGTCTCGAACTTCTCCCAGCTCAGTGACCAGGCCACGCCGGGCGCGGCCGACACCACGGTGGCGCTGCGCGGCTGGCCCGAGAAGAACGTGCCTTCACCCACCACGGTGCCCGGTGCCAGGCGCGCGAGGATGGTGCTGTGGATGGTGACGTGCAGCTCGCCCTCGGCCAGGATGAACAGCTCGCGGTCGGATTCGCCCTCACGGATCAACGCGTCGCCGGCTTGCAGAAAGCGGATGGACAGATAAGGCGCGAGCTTTTTCCACTCGTCCAGGGTGAGCTTGCACGGCAGCGCGTCATGCGCGTCCAGCGCAGTGACCGCGTCCATCAGTTGCTGGACGTTCAATTGAGCGCGCCGTACTGCGTGCCGCTGAGCGCCGGGGTGTCGTCCGGCATTTCGGTGTCTTCGTAGCCGGTGAGCAGGGTGTAGCTCTGCGGGCCGTGGCGCGACGTGCCGTCGGCAAACGCACGCGCCGTGGCACCACCTGCAACGGCCGCCACCGCGGCCGGGCCGGCCGCGCCGGGCCGCGTCTTGACGCCGGCGGCCAGCGCCTGCTTGAAGGCGGCGACCTCATCGGCGTCGATCGGGTCGTAGCGGCCACCGCCTGCCGCCGCAGGGCGGGCGGCCGGCAGCGGCATGGGCTGCGAGACCAGCGGCGCGGGCTGCGACACCGGCGCGGCCGCCAGGGGCTCCAGCGGCATGGGGCCGGACGGGCGGGCCGAGGGGTGGCGCGTTTGCGGCAGGCCCACGGCCACATGGTCGTTCAGGCGCCAGTACACGGCCGTCACCACGATGTCGTAGCGCGACTTGGCGCTTTGGGCGATCAAGGCCTCGATCTCGGCCAGGCGGCTGGTTTCGTCGCCGTGCTCACGCGCCAGGTCCATCATCACCAGGAACTGGCGGCCGCGCGCATCCAGCGACAGCACCTTGAACTTGTAGCTGGACGACAGCATGCCGGCACGGACCATGGCCTCGCGCACCACGGTGTACAGCAGCTCGCGCCGGGCCATGCGCTCGGACTTGCGGTTGCCGGGCTGGGCATTGTCGGCGGGCGTTTTGCCGCTGCTGGCGCTGTTGCGGGTGGACGACACCGGGCGGGTAGGCTCCATGCGCGACAGTCCCGAGCTTTGGGGCTGCGTGGTGCTGCCTTTGGCCGCCTTTTGCGGCGGGAACAACCAGGTGAGCAGTGACATGGCGGGCCTTTGTCCGGAAAGTGATGCGACGGCCCTGAAATCCTGTGCCGTCACGCATACGAAAGTGTAGAGGCGCTGGTGCCGGGTTCCGCTGCCGTCCGGCGGCAAAAACAGGCCGTTTACCGCAGCAACTGCGTCCGGCGTGAAATAGTTGTCAACCCGCTCAGGTCACCGCCACCCGCTTGGGCTTGTTGACCAGGCGGCGGCCCAGCAGTGAGCCCAGCGCCATCGCCAGCTCGAGCGCGATGTTGGGATGGCGGTTGGACAGCTCCGCAAAGCGGATGGGTGTCAGGCACCAGACCTTGGACGGTGCAGCGGCCTGCACCGTTGCGTTGCGCGGGTTGTGGGTGAAGAAAGCCCCTTCGCCCACGGCCGAGCCCGGCGCCACGATGGCCAGGCGCACGCGGCCCTTGTCGTCTTCATAGTGGACGCTGAGCGAGCCCGACTCAAGCAGGTACAGGGTGCGGTCGGCCGCGCCCTGATCAATCAGCACCTGCCCCTGCGCCAGCGCAAATGGCTGCATGTAGCTGCCCAGCATCTCCCACTGGGCCGTGGTCAGCGTGCAGCTCAGGCGGTCGTTGGTCTGGTTCTGCGCCATGGCCTGGACCAGGCCGTGAACGTCGAACTTGAGGGGGGTGCGTAGTGGGGCGTTCATGGTGCGCCCACGGTAGCCGTGCGCCCCCCACACGGCAAGAGGCGTTAACGAGCGCTTACACCTGATACGACCGCAGACGCTGACCCCGTCAGCTTTCTGGTGTGAAGTTCAGCGCCTTGACCGCCACCGCCCACTTGGCGCGTTCCGCAGCCATGCGTGCGCGAAGCGCATCCGGCGACATCCACGCAGCCTCCTGCGCGATGGTTTCCAGCGGCCGCGTCACCGACCTGTCGGTCAGGGCAGCCTTCAGGGTGGTGCTGAGCTTTTGCACGATCGGCGCGGGCGTCCCTGCCGGCAGGAACACCCCGATCCACGGCCGCATGGCGTACTCGCCAAAGCCCTGCTCCTTGAAGGTGGGCACCATGGGTGCGAAGCGGCTGCGCGTATCACCCGTGACCGCCAGAATCCTGCAGCGGTCGGTCGCCGCAAACTCGGTCAGGTCACTCAGCGGCACAAGGGCTGCCGCCAGCTGGCCGCCAACCATGGCCGTCACCGCCGGACCCGGGCCGCGGTAGGCAATGTGCTGCAGGTCCACGCCCGCGGTGTGCGCCGACATGCTGCCCAGGAAGTGCGGCGTCGAGCCGTTGCCCGGTGAGCCAAAGCTCGCCTTGCCGGGGTTGGCCTTGCACCAGGCAAAGAAATCCTTCAAGGTCGTCACCTCCCGGGGTACGGCGGGGCCCACAGCCAGCGCCACGTCAAACGACACCAAGGTGGTGATCGGGATCAGGTCCCTGGGCGGGTCATACGGCAGGCTTTTGTACGTGACCGGAAATACCGTGACAGACGACGACGTTGCTACCAGCACGGTACGCCCATCGGGCGCGGCAGACTTGGCACCACTGACCGCCAGAATGCCGGCGGCACCGGTTCGGTTTTCCACTACGGTGCTGGACGCATAGCCCTTTTTCAGCGCCTCGGCGATGCGGCGCGCCACCTGGTCGATCATCGAGCCGGCGGGCACACCCAGCAGGACCTTCACTGTGTCGAGTTGCTGCGCCTGCACCAGCCCGGGCAGGGCCAGCGCGCTCACGGCCGGGCCGGCCAGCAGGCGCACAGCGGTGCGCCGGTTCATCGGGGGGTGTGAATGCATATATCTGTCTCCTGGAGTGTTCTGGTCACCCCGACGCTTGGCGCGGGTGCGGCCATTGTGGTTGCAACCCGCATGGCCGCTCCATCGAAAAACCGTCCAGGGCCATTGCTTCTTGCTTTACTCCGGCCTGTCGTCAGGCCACAGGCCCACCGGGTCAGAGATCAGCGCCGCATTGCGGCGCAGGCTGGCCATGAAGGCCTGCTGAAGCGGCGTGGGGTTCCAGTCACGATGGCGCGTGATACCCAGTACGGTGCCGCCCCAGGGCACCTGCACAGGCAGCGGCTCCAGCAAGCCAAAGCGCCGCTCCACCAGCACCTCGCTGCCGGCCAGCACGGTCAGCATGTCAGTATCGGCCAGCGTCACGCGGATGGTGGACAGCGAATAGGTTTCAATATTGGCCGCTGGCGGCGGCCCTTCCGAAAAAATGTGCTCGTAGGCATGGCGACGCGGCGAGCCCTTGGGCGGCAGCACCCACTGGTAGCCGCGCAGGTCCTGCGCGGTGATGGGCGCGCGCTGCAACAGCGGGTGGCTGCGCCGACCCACCACGCAGTACTGCTCGCGGCACAGCGGCTCCTCGACAAAACCAAACGCCGGGTCGGGCTGCTTGAGGATGCCGATGATGACGTCGATTTCCTCGCGCACCAGCTTGTTCACCAGGGCGTCATAAGTGCCGCTGATCACCACCACGCGCGATTCGGGGAACGCTGCCGTGGTCTCGCGGATGGAGTTGACGATCAGCATCGTCGGGTCCAGCAGCAGAACGCCCACGGTCACGCTGCGTTCGCGCGGGAATTCATAAGCCTGCACCGCCTCCAGCAATGCAGCGACCTGGCCGGCCACGATGTTCAGCCGCCGCGCGAGTTCCTCACCAGTGTCGGTGGTGGTGATGCCGGAGGCGGTCTGGCGGAAGATCTGGCAGTCCAGGTTCTGCTCCAGCGAGCGCGCCGCGCGCTGCAGCGACGCCTCGGTGATACCCAGCCTGTGCGCCGCGGCGCGAAACGACTTGCACTCCGCAATGGCAATCAGGCTGCGCATCTGGGTGCGGGTGATGCGCGCCGCCAACGCCACGGGCGCGATGTTGCGGCTGCCGGGCAACTGCTCCACCGCCTCCTGGGCGGCCGCCAGGATGCGGCGCACGCGAACGAGCATGGCCGAGCCCACGCCAGACAGGTAAATCCCGGTGCTGGTGCGCTCGAAAAGGCTGGCGCCTGCGATCCTTTCGAACGCGGCGATGCAGGAAGTGGTGGCCGGTTGCGAGCGCAGCAGTTCGTGCGAGGCGCGCGTGACGCTTTGCAGCCGCGCCACGGTCTCGAACACCCTGAGGTGCCACAGGCTGGGAAGTTCCTTGCCTGGCATGGTCATGCGGCAGCGCAGATCAGCCAGATTCTATGGCCGATGCGCAATTCCAATCGCGCGCCCCGCGCGCCCCGCCTAAACTGCGCCGGCAGCGCGCATTCCCTGCGCGCGTGGAGCCCAATTTGACTGCAGCGATCAACGGTATTTCGCACGTAAGACTCAGCGCACCCGACCTGGGGCGCATGGAAGATTTCCTGGTGGACTTCGGCATGGTGAAGGTCCACCGCGACCACAACACGCTGTACATGCGCGGAATCGGTCCGTCGCCCTACCTGCACGTGACCGAGCTGGGCGAGCCCGGTGTATTGAGCTTTGGCTACGAAGTGGCGCCGGCACGACTGGCCGACATCGCACGCCTCGCGGGCGCCAGCGGCCTCGAAACTCTGGACGCCCCCGGTGGCGGGCAGCGCGTACGCCTGCGCGACCCGGACGGCCTGACGCTGGAATTCCTGGCGGGCCGCAAAGCGGCGGATGCCATACCCGAACGTGCACGTGTTCGCGGCTCCGACGCCACCAGCCAGCCCGGCGGTGCAGCACGCGTGCGCCGCATCTCGCATACCGCCTACAAAACGCCCGATCTCACGCGCGCCATTGCCTGGTACACCGCCACACTGGGTTTGTTGCCCACCGACGAGCTGTACATTGAAACGCCCGACAACGTACTGGGCCGTTTCCTGCGCGTGGATGCGGGCGACCAGCCGGTGGACCACCACACGATCTTCCTGCTGCGCGGGCCGCAGGCTGGCCTGCACCATGTGTCCTACGAGGTTGAAGGGGTGGACGACATCTTCTTTGGCTATGACCACATGGTCCACCACTCGCACGATCATGTGCGCGGCATTGGCCGCCATGCGCTTGGCAGCCAGATCTTCAACTACTGGATGAGCCCGTTCGGCCAGATGCACGAGCACTGGATCTCCAGCGAGAAGATGACCGCAGCCAGCCGCTTCAACCGCGTGCGCATAGGCGAAGGAATGGCGCATGACAGCGGCGACAAGCCGCCCGAGCGATTCGTCAAGCAGGCCACGCCAGTTCTGGCCTGGACGGCCTGAATGCCGGGTCACCCTGTGAGCGATCCGTCCCTGCCGCCGCAGAACCAGCGTGTGCATGTGCACGAGCTGGATTACCTGCGTGTAGACGGCAACAAGCTGATGGCGCGTGTGTTCCAGCCGGAGGGGCCCGGCCCCTTCCCGGCTGTGATCGATGTGCACGGCGGCGCCTGGACCCAGGGCGACCGGCTGGGCAATGACGCCATCAACCTGCCGCTGGCGCGGCGCGGCGTTGTGGTGGTGTCGATTGACTACCGGGTACCGCCCCAGGGGGTGTACCCGTCGTCCGTGCAGGACGTGAACTACGCCGTACGCTGGCTCAAGACCCACGCGGCGAAGTTTCGCACCACAAGCGCCAGCGTGGGCCTGATGGGCACCTCCAGCGGTGGCCACCTGGCCGTGCTGGCCGCGCTGAAGCCGATGGATGCACAGTACGCGGCGCTGCCGTTGGCTGACAGCCAGCAGGATGCCCGTGTGCGTTACGCCGTGGCGATGTGGCCGGTGATTTGCCCCTACAGCCGCTACCGCGACGTGGTGCTCAGCGGCGCCGTGCAGCCCCACCCCGACCGGGCCGGCGCTGGTACGCGGCAGATGGACTACTGGCTGACGCAGGAGGCCATGCGCGACGGCAGCCCGTCGCTGGCAATGGCGCGCGGCGATGTCATGGAGCAGCCAGCCATCCTGTATGTCCAGAACCCCACCGACCGGCTGCACCCGCTGGACTCCGCCGTGGCATTCGCCCAGAACTACCGCGCACGCGGCGGAACACTCGAGTTGCACCTGGTACACGGCCAGGACTACAACCTGGTGCGCACCCAGCCCGACTCTGCTGAAGCCCTGCGCGCGGTCGAGCGGATGGCGACGTTCATTCATCTGCACGGCAAGGCCTGATACCGGCGAGAGGCTTGCTCTGCAAGGGCGCTCAGGCCCTGCCGGCTGCAAGGAAGCGGCGCACATCGGCCGGCGTGGCCACAGACCGCCCCAGTGAATTCGCCAGCCGTGCCACACGCTCGACCTGTGACGCATTGGAAGGCGCCAGCGCGTCGCTGCCGAAATCGCGGTACGAATCCTCGAAGCCTGTGCGGACGTGGCCACCCATTTCGATGGCCAGGCCGCGCAGGCCCAGCCCGTGGCGACCACCCTTGGTAATCCACCACTGTGCGCGCTCGGGCACATCAGCCGTGAGTTCCAGCAAGGCCTGTGCGCCTTCGCGCATGGTCGCAGGCTCCTTGACGTTGATGCCAAAGCAGATCGGCGACGCCACCAGACCCTCTTCGATCAGCCGGTTGGCGCCGGCCACAGTGGCTTCGCCCGCCACATCCAGTTCGGGCGTCACGCCAGAAGCCTTGATCTTCTGCGCCATTTCGCGGATATCGGCGGGAATGGAGCCGTCGGCCTCATTGAACGAGCGCATGGGGAACGAAACCATCTCGGGGTTGAGCACCACGGGCGCCAGTGCCTGGTCCACGGTGAAACCGATGGTGCCCAGCGACAGCTGGATCACGATGTCAGAGTGCTCGCGGATGCGGTCCACGATTTCGCGGAAGATGTTCACGTCGTCCGACGGCTGGCCGTCGGGCTCGCGCGCATGCAGATGAGCAATGGATGCGCCGGCCTTCGCGCACGCCAGCACGTCAGCGGCAATTTCGGCCGGCGAGATCGGCGTGGCGGGATTGGTTGATTTGAGCAGGCGTGCGCCATTGGGCGCGACCATGATCATGACGGGCGGATTGGACATCATTCGGCCTTCTTCCTGACGACCGCGATGGCCGTTGTGTTGATTTTTTCGAGCAGCGCGCGGTCTTCATCACCTGCGGCCTGTGCGGGGTGGTCAACCAGCCAGGACTTCAACAGCCCATTCATGCCACCGCGCTGGACGATGTCCAGCAGGATGGAAGGCATGGCCGGCAGCGTGAACTCGGTACCGCGCGTCAGGTTGCGTGCCCGTCCGGTGGCAAAGTCCACCTCCAGCGCATCGCCGTCAGCGGCGTATTCGACGGGCGCGGGCGCACCGGTGATCACAGGCAGACCCTTGGCCACTGCGCGGCGCAGGTTCTTGAACGGCATGGACATGCAGATCACGCCGACGCCCAGCGCATGCAGCGCGATGAAGCCCTGCACGTGCGGCTTGCCGTTGCCGAACTCCCTGCCGGCCACGACGATATCGCCGGGCTTGACGCGCTGTGCAAAGCCAGGGGCCACCTTTTCGAACAGGTGGGGAATGAGTTTTTGCGGATCCGTCACGCGCTGTATGGCCAGCTCGAACGGGATGAAGCCCTCGTCCAGCGGGATGTTGTCTCCAAACACATGGCAGCTGCCTCGTTTGACCAGTGCGTTCACGGCTCAGGCTCCCTGGCGCACAGCGCGCGGGTCGGTGATGCAACCGTTCACGGCGGACGCCGCCACGGTCAGCGGGCTGCCCAGGTACGCCTGGGCGTCGGCTGGGCCAAAGCGCCCCTCGTGGTTGGTGGCGGCCGTGGAGATTGACGTCTCACCCGAGCCCAGCGGTGCCATCAGGCCACCCGCGCAGGGGCCACAGCCCGGTGGCAGCACGATGGCGCCCGCGTCTATGAACTGCTGCAGCACGCCGTCATCGGCCAGGCGGCGCGCTGTCGCCGTGGTGCCCGGCACCACAAACAGCCGCACATTGCCAGACACACGGCGCCCCCGCAGCATGCCGGCGGCGGCCACAAAATCCTCGTACATCCCGGATCCGCACGAGCCCAGGAAGGCATGCTGCACCGGCACGCCAGCCACCGATTGCACCGTGGCGGCGTTCTCGGGCGCCCCGGGCAGTGCCACCTGGGGCTGTACCGAGGTCAGGTCAAAGTCAATACGCACCTGAAAGGGTGCATCGGTGTCGCTTTCAAAATCCACCGCGCCCGACACGGATGCGCCGGGTAACAAGCCGGCAAACAGCACGCTGGTCACGCCGATTTCAGTCACGCTGCTGCACAGCGCCACCCGGTCGGCCAGGTGCAGCGAGCCAATACCGTCACCGCCAAATTCGATCACCTGGTAGTCGTAGCTGGCGGGCCACCGGCCCTGTGTCAGGCCGCCCGCGACCAGAAATCCCACATCGCGTGGGTGGCAGCCTTGGCCCAGTTGCCCATGAAGATCAAAACGCACGGTCTCGGGCACCTGGGTCCACAGTGACCCTGTGGCCAGCACTGCGGTGATCTCGGCACCTACGCCAATGGCCAGCGTGCCCACGGCGCCAAAGTTGGTGCAGTGCATGTCGTACGCAAACACGAACATGCCCGGGCGCACCATGCCCATCTCGATGGGAAACAGGTGACCGTGCCCGCCGCGCCCGGCGTCAAAGAAATGGCCGACTTTCCAGCGCTCGGCAATGGCGCGGATGGCCGTGCCACGGCCCACCGCGCGTTGCGACCCATATGCAACCTCATGGTCCGTGACGAACACCGTGCGCGCCGGGTCCCGCACCGCGCCGTAACCCAGACCCACCAGTTCGCGGTACGCCGTCTCTATGTAGCCGTCATGAACGATCACCAGCTCAGGCACCGGGTACACAACCTGCGCGATGGCGACCTGGTCCAGGCCGCTGGCACGGGCCAGGATCTTCTGTGCCCCGGTCATCGGAGGCCGGGACGGGTTTTCATTGAATGTCATACATCTTGCAAGAAGTCCCTGATGGTTTCAGAGGCCATGATAGCGATTCATGGGCTTTCGGGCAAGTAATTGTCATACAATCCGCAGCTCATTCAATTCAGGAGAGCATCCAGATGGCTCGGAAAGTGATCATCACTTGCGCGGTCACGGGCGGCGACGACACGGCAGGGCGCTACCCCAGCATCCCGGTCACGCCCGTACAGATCGCCAATGCGGCAATCGAGGCGGGGCGCGCCGGCGCCGCCATCGCGCACATCCATGTGCGCAACCCCGAAACTGGCAAGCCCAGCATCGAGCTGGCGCTGTACCGCGAGGTGGTGGAACGCATCCGCGACAGCGGCAGCGACGTCATCATCAACCTCACCACCGGCGCGGGTGCGCGCTTTCTTCCAAGCGAGAGCGAACCCAACACGGCGGCGGCGGGCTCCAATCTGCGCACACCATCCGAGCGCGTGCGCCACATCCTGGCGCTGCGTCCGGAGATCTGCAGCCTGGACCTGGGCTCGCTGAACTTCGGCTCTGGCGCGCTGATCAACGTCCCCAAGCACATCGAGATCATTGCCGCGGGCATCCGCGAAGCTGGCGTGATGCCCGAGCTGGAAGTGTTTGACACCGGCCACATGGCGCTGGCACTGGACATGATGCGCCGCGGCATCGTGCCCGAAAAGGTGCTGTTCCAGTTTGTGCTGGGCGTACCCTGGGGCGCTCCCGCCACCACAGAGGTGCTGTCCACCTTCAAGAGCATGCTGCCCCCGGGTGCGCCGTGGTCATCCTTCGGCATCGGCCGGCATGAATTTCCCATGGTCGCGCAGTCCATGGTCATGGGCGGTCACGTGCGCGTGGGGCTGGAAGACAACCTGTACCTCAACCGCGGCGTGCTGGCGCCGGACAACGCGTCGCTGGTTGCCAAGGCCTGCCAGATCATCGACCTGCTGGGCGAAGAGGTGGCTACGCCCGCCGAGGCCCGCGCGATCCTGGGGTTGACCCGGCCTGCGAGCTGATCCCATGACGATGCCCACTGCCGCTGATGCGCCACTGCGTGTTGCGTGCCTGCAGCTATGCCCCGGCGAAGACCTGCAAGCCAACGCCGATGCAGCCGTCCGGCTGGCGCAGCAGGCCCTGGATGGCGGCGCACGCCTGCTGCTGTTGCCGGAATACGCCGCCGTGCTGCACGGCAGTGGCAGGGTAATGCGCGAGACAGCACGCGCCGAAGGCGATCATCCGCTGCTGGCACGCCTGCGCGAGGTCGCCCGGTTATCGGGCGCCTGGATCCTGATCGGGTCACTGACGGTCCCGCAGGATGACGATCGCGTGGCCAACCGCAGTGTGCTGCTGTCGGGCACCGGCGAGGTCGTGGCGCGCTACGACAAGATCCACATGTTTGACGCCACGCTGCCCAATGGCCGCACCATCCGCGAGTCATCGCTGTACTGCCCGGGCGACCAGGCTGTAGTCGCTGCCACGCCCTGGGGCGGCCTGGGCCTGTCGGTCTGCTACGACGTTCGCTTTGGGGCCCTGTACCGGGCACTGGCGCTGGCCGGTGCGTCCTTCATGGCCATCCCTGCGGCGTTCACCGCCGCCACCGGCCCCCTGCACTGGCACACCCTCGTGCGCGCCCGCGCCATTGAAAACGGCTGCTATGTGTTTGCGCCGGCCACCTGCGGCACGCACCCGGGTGGGCACGCCACCTATGGCCACTCGCTCGTGGTGGACCCATGGGGCAAGGTTCTGGTGGACGGTGGGACCGCGCCGGGCGTGCTCTTTGCGGATGTAGACCCCGGGGAAACAGCCCGAGCCCGCCGCATGATTCCTTCGCTGCAGCACGCACGGGACTTCACGCTGCAAGTGCAGCTGGCCTGAAGCCCGCCTGCGGCTGGTCAGGCCGCGCGTTTTCTGGGTGCAACTTTTTTGGGGGCCGCAGGCGCTGCGCGGCCTGCCTGCGCGGCGGTGCTGCGCAACCTGGCGCCCACGCGTTTGGCCGTGGCCTTCCCGGCAGCCTTGCCCGCGTTGCGCGAGGCCTCGAACGCGGCCAGCCCGCGCAGGCCCACGAACTTGGCATGCTCGTTGTGCAGCATCATGGCCGCCTCGGCAATGGCCGGGTTGCGGCTCTTGATGGCGCCCACCAGGCTTGCGAACTCCGCGATGCTCTCGGCGGGCCGGCCGGGCAGCAACAGCGAGGACGACCAGAGGAAGCTCAAACGCGCATTGATCTGGTTGATGAGCCGGGCGCAGGCCCCGTTGTGGCCACCCGCGCCAAAGCTGTCCCACAATTCCAGCTTGGCGTGCTTGATGGCGGCACGGTCCTGGCTCTTGAGCGCCAGGTCCATCGCGGCAATGGATGCCTCGAAGCGCGCGATGTCCTCATCGGTTCCATGAATCGCGAAGCGCCGCGCCACCAGGCATTCGACCGTCGTGCGCAGCTCCCACAACTCCAGCACTTCGGCCTCGGTGATCTCGCGCACGATTGCACCGCGGTTGGGAAAGAACTCGATCAGCCCTTCGGCCTCGATCTGGCGCAGCGCCTCGCGCAGCGAGGTGCGGCTGACGCCCAGGCTCTCGCACAGCTCGCGTTCAACCAGATGGTCACCTGGCTGGAACATGCCTTCCGTGATGGCCGATCGCAGCCGCTGCAGCAACTGGGCGCGGACGGGAGTTTCCTTGGAAGGGCCGCTCTTGGGCATGGCTGTCAGGTCCTTGAAGTGAGGCACGCGGGATCGGGTGCGGTATACGGGTTCTCAGGCTCCGGCGATTGTCATACCTTTCCCGCGCACGGCCCAGCACGGCCGCAGGTGAATGCGGCTTTTTTTCCACAACGCCCGGGGCGCGACGCCTCAACGCGCAGGCGCTTCCCCCCGGGCCTGCAGGTCGGCCGCGATGCGTGACCATTTGCCCAGCTCGGCGCGAATGAACGCGCCAAAGTCCGAGGGTGTGCTGCCCACAATATCCGCGCCGGTACGCTGGATCGCCTGGCGCACCGTCGGGTCGCCCAGTGCCGCGGTGATGGCAACGTGAAGCTGCTGGACCACAGCGTCGGGCGTCCCCTTGGGCGCTACCACGCCGGACCATTCATAAGCCTCCAACCCCTTGAAGCCGGCCTCAGACAGCGTTGGCACGTCGGGCAGCGCCGCAACCCGCGCGCCAGAGGTGACGCCCAGCGGCACCAGCTTGCCTGCCTGGATGAAGGAGAGTGACGAAGGCACAGGGCCCACCAGCACCTGCATCTCGCCGGCCACCACAGCGCCGACGACAAAGCTGTTGCTGTACGGCACATGCGTCAGGCGTGTGCCTGTGGCCGATTCCAGCAGCGCGCCGCCCAGGTGCCCGGAGCTGGCGATGCCGGTGGAGCCGTAGTTGAGCCTGCCCGGGCTCTTTTTCGCGTAGTCCACCAGCTCGGCGGCGGTCCTGACCGGGACAGACGGATGCACCGTCAGCACCAGTGGCAGGCGCGCCACCTGCGACACCGGCACAAAGTCCGTCTCGGCCTTGTACGGCACGCGGTCTTTCAGGAAATACGGATTGGCCGCGAACGACAGCGTGGCCACGCCCAGTGTGTAGCCGTCTGGCGCGGCGGTGGCCACCACGTTCATGCCGATGGTTGCGCCACCGCCGGGACGGTTTTCAATGACCACCTGCTGGCCCAGCCGCCTGGACAACTCCACCGACAGCGCGCGGAACACCACGTCGGTCGAGCCGCCCGCCGCGAACGGCACGATGATGCGCACAGGCCGGACGGGAAAAGTCTGGGGCTGGGCGCGCAGTTGGGTGGATGCCAGGGCGAGCGTCGTGAAAGCCCTGCGTGTGAGGCATGTCATGTCTTGTCTCCTTTATGCTTGTCTTGGATTGTATGACAATCTTGTTGACAACGGGAGCGCGGGCGCTATGATCACCCCGCACGCCTCACGCAAACCAGGAACACCACATGGGCAACGGGATCGACCTCGACTCGGCAAACCGCATCATTGAAACCGCGATGCAGCACGCGCGTGAACTCAACCACATGCCGCTGACGTTCTGCGTGCTCAACCGCGGCGGGCAACTGGTGTCCGCCCAGCGCGACGACAACAGCAGCATCTTCCGGTTCGAGATTGCATTCGGAAAGGCCTGGGCCTGCCTTGGCCTGGCGCATTCCACCCACTTCATGGAAAAGGTGATGGCCAACAACCGGCCACACTTCCTGGATTCACTGGCCGCCACCTCGGGCGGCAGGTTTGTGCCCGCGCTGGGTGGCATTCTGATCCGCGACAGCGCAGGCGCCATCATCGGCGCCCTGGGCATTACCGGTGACACCGGTGAGAACGACGAAATGGTCGGCGTTGAAGCCATCCGCGCCTGCGGCTTCCAACCCGACCTGGGCTGACACCCCGGCAAAATCTGCACAGACTGGCTTGTATGACGATCACCCTTTCCGCCGCCAACCGCATGATCACAACCGGGCGGCAACTGGCACGCCAGCGCGGCCTGCTGCCGCTGACCTTTTGTGTACTGGACCGCAGCGGCCACATCGTGTCGGCCCAGAGTGAGGACGGCGCCGCGCTGCTGCACTTTGACCTGGCCTTTGCCAAGGCGTGGGGGTGCGTGGGGCTGGGTCATTCCACCCGCTATTTCAAGGACGTACTGGTCAAGCAGCGCCCGCAGGCGGCAAGCGGGCTGGAAGTGCTGTCACGCGGGCGCTTCATTGCCGAATACGGCGGGGTGCTGGTGCGCGATGGCACAGGCGACATCATCGGCGCCGTCGGCGTCGCGGGCGACGTTGACAGCAACGACGAGTCCGTGGCGGTAGCCATCATTGAGGCCGCCGGGCTCAAGGCCGACCTGGCCTGATGGCACCGGCCGCCGGGCGAGCCACCCCATGAAGCGAAAGGACGTACGCACCCTGGCCCTGGCATCGCTGGGCAGCGGGCTGGAGTACTACGACTTCACCGTCTTCGTTTTCTTTGCGGCAGTGATCAGCGAGGTGTTCTTTCCGCCCGGCATGCCCGAGTGGCTGCGCCAGCTTCAGGTGTTTGCGATATTTGCCGTGGGGTTTGTCATACGGCCCATCGGCGGCGCGATACTCGCGCATTTCGGTGACCGCTACGGGCGCAAGAAGCTGTTTACCTTCACGCTGGCGCTCATGGCGGTACCCACCCTTCTGATCGGCTTGCTGCCCACCTATGCCATGGTGGGCGTCTGGGCGCCCGTCCTGCTGTTGCTCATGCGCATGCTGCAGGGCCTGGCGGTCTCGGGCGAGGTGCCTGGCGCGGTGGTGTTTGTGGCCGAGCATGTGCCACGCGAGCGTGTGGGATTCGCCGCGGCGTGCCTGTTCGGCGCGCTGAATCTGGGGCTGTTCTGTGGCGCACTGGTGGGTGCCATCACCGCCGCCACCCTGGAGCGTGAAGCCCTGCTGTCCTGGGGCTGGCGGCTGGCCTTCGTCCTGGGCGGCGTTTTCGGTCTGGTGTCGGTGTACCTTCGCCGCTACCTGGAGGAAACGCCGCTGTTTGAGGAGATCCGACAGACCCGGCAGCTGGCGGGCGCAGCGCCTTTCAAGGTCGTGCTCAGCAAGCACCTGCCCGCCGTGCTTCTGGTGCTGGGTCTGGCCCTGCTGCTCAGCGAGGTGAATGCGGTCATGTTCCAGTTCATGCCGACCTTTCTGCAGTCGCAATACCAGCTGCCCAAGGCCATGGTGTTCCAGGCCAACACGCTGGCCATTGGGGTGCTGGCGCTGATGTGCCCTGCGTGGGGCTGGTTGGGCGACCGGATCGGCCTGGGCCGCGCGCTGGCACTGGGCGCGGCGGCCACCTCTGCAGCCGCCGCGTGGTTCTTCTTGCAGCTGCCCGCCATGGCGGCAGGCACCGCGAGCCTATGGTTGTACTGGCTGCTGGTGGCCGTGCCGGCGGGCTTCATCGGACTGATCCCCGCGATGGCCGCCACGGCCTTTCCGACCGCGGTGCGGTTCACCGGCGTGGCACTTCCCTACAACCTGGGCACGGCGATGTTCGCGGGCTTCACACCGCTGGTTCTGACCTACACCGTGCAAGCCTGGGGCCTGCATTCGCCCGCGTACCTGGTGGGCGGCGCCTGCCTGCTGGGCATCGGCCTGGGCCTGTGGGCGCAGCGCTGGCCGGCACAGCAAGAACCGATGAAGCCGCGTGTGTTTTGAATCGGCCTGAACAGGTGGCGTGCCGACAATCGTCGAAACCCCCTTTCACATCCGACAAGACAGGAGACATCATGAAAATGCGCAAGCGCATCCTCATTGCCTTGATGGCCGCGGCTGGCCTGCTGCCGGCCGCTCAGGCGCAGGACACACCCTACCCTGAGCAGACTGTGCGCATCGTCGTGGGCTTTGCGCCCGGCGGCGGCGTGGACCTGCTGGCACGCGGCCTGGCCAAAAAACTCAGCGAGCGCCTGGGCCAGCCGTTCATCGTGGACAACCGCGCGGGCGCTGGCAGCACCATCGGCTCCAACGCAGTGGCCAAGGCCCGCCCCGATGGCTACACCCTGTTGTTCAACAGCATTGCGCACTCAATTAACCAGGGCCTGTATCCCAGCCTGCCCTACGACACGCTCAGGGACCTGACCGCGGTAAGCCCGGTGGCCACGGCGCCCAACGCCATCTCGGCCAACCCCGGCGCACCGTTCAAAACCCTTCCCGAGATGCTGGACTACGCGCGCAAGAACCCCGGCAAGGTGACGTTTGGCGCCATTGGCGGCTCGACCACGATGTACCTGGGCATGGCCATGCTTGAGTCCGCCGCCGGCGTGAAGTTGAACTATGTGCCGTATGGCGGCACCGTCCCGTCCGTGATGGCCGCCGTGACTGGCGAGGTGCAGGTCGTGTCCAGCGGCTATGGCAACCAGGAGGCTTTCATCCGCGACGGCAAGCTGCGTCTGCTGGCCATGACCACGGCCAAGCCCACGCCGCTGGCGCCCGGCGCGCCCACGGTGGCTGACGCCGCGAAGCTGCCGGGCTTTGAGATCGTGAACTGGATGGGCCTGTTTGCGCCAGCGGCCACGCCACCGGCCATCATCAACAAACTCAACGACGCCGTACAGAAAATCCTGGCTGACCCCGAAATGCTGCAGATCATGGCCACACAGAAGGTTGCGCCGTTTCACATGAGTCCAGGCGAGTTCCAGGCCATGGTGGCCAGCGACGTGACACGCTTCACCCGCATTGTTCGCGAGACCAAGGCTACACCGCAATGACGACACCGCTGCGTGTGGGGATGATCGTGCCCTCGCTCAACACGATTGCCGAAGACGATTTTCGCCTTTACTGCCCGGCCGAGGTGCGCTACCACGTGCACCGCGTGCGGCTGCGCAAGGAGGGCGGCCGGGTAACCCTGGAAAGCCTGGCGCGCGCGTACCTGGAGGCGCTGGACGACGCCGGTTACCTGAAAGACATGTCGCCCGGCGCGCTGGTGTTCAACTGCACCGGCGCCAGCGTGGCCTGGGGCCCGCAGGGCGACACAAAACTGGCCGATCGCATGACAGGCGAACTGGGCGTGCCGTCCACCAACACCATGGTGGCCATCAAGCAGGCGTTGGCTGCGCTGGGCGCGCGCCGCATCCTGCATGTCTGTCCTTTCGCCGACGAATTTTCAACCGAGGAACGCCGATCGCTGGAAGCTGCCGGGCTGGAGGTGGTGAAGTCCGTGGGCCTGAACTTCACCGATGCGAAGCAGGCCGCGCTGATGGACCCGGGTGAGCTGGCACAGATCGCCCAGGCGCATGCCCAGGGCGTTGCGGTGGATACCGTCTTGCTGTCTTGCGCCAACGTGCGCGCGTTTGAAGCCGTGCACCCGCTGGAGCAGGCACTGGGCTTGCCGGTGGTGACCAGCAACCAGGCCGTGCTGTGGGCAGTGCTGAAACTGCTGGGCTGGTCGGGCGCGGTGGCTGGCGGCGGCCGGCTGTTTGCGCGCGCCTGAGGCCGTTTTCTTGTGGTTCTCCAAGTTGGGCTGCCCGCTCATGCGGGCAGCCCTTTTTTTTTTAACGCTTGCGCCCTTCCAGCCAGGCCGACAGCGCATAGCGGCCGCCACCGATCACCAGCACAGCCAGAAAGCCGCCGATGATGGCAACGTTTTTCTTGATCTGGATGATGTGCAGGCGCCGCGCCGGGCCTTCAAACTCCCAGTAGCGATGGCCAATGAAGATGGTGATCAGCAGGAACACGATCATCAGTACCGCGGTCTCGCGGATGCGCCAGCCCAGCAGCAGCGTGATGCCGCCCACCAGTTCCACAATCACGGCCAGAGCGGCCACGGGCACGCCGAATGCCTCGGGCAGCTGGAAGTTCTTGAACGTGGCCGCGAAGCCTGCCAGGTTGGTGGCGTGGTTGAGCGCACTCTCGATGAAGATGTATGCCATGGCAGCGCGTGCGATCAGCAGCAATGTGTCCTGGTGGTGCGCGACGGCGTCCTGCAGCGAGCTGACGGTGTCCTGCGGCGCGAGGCTTGCACGGTGCGGGGGCGGATGGTTAGTGGTAACTGAGGCCATGTTGTCTCCTGTAACGTTGGAATGCAGCCGGGCGGCGGGCGGATTGCCCCGTGCCGCGGCTGATGGATTCTTGGGGCGCGGGCGCAGGATGTCGCATCGGAAAGTTGCAGCGGGCCATTGCTTTTTGCTGCATCGGCCCGCGCGCAGCGGGCGTCAGCCAATTCACAACAATTGTCATACAATCTGATTTTTGTGGCGTCCATCTCTGTACGCCTCCAACACCACTCAAAGGGGATTCGCATGGGCGCTTATGGATGGAAGGCAACGATCGGGTTCATCGGCCCACCGCGTACCAACGAGACGGTGTTGCACGAGGCATTCGAGCTCGCCACGCCCGGTATCTCGTGGTGCTGGTCGGTGATGGGCCTGCCTGAGTTTGGCAACTACGAATTTGACGAAGCCCTGGCCACCGCGTCGCTGTGCGCCAGGGAACTGGCCGCCCGCAAGGTCAACGTGATCGTGATCGGTGGCGTGCCGCTACTCACATCCAGGCAGCCGGGCTATCACGTGGAGCTGCAGCGCCAGATCCAGCAGGAAGTGGGCCCCGGCATCCTGGTGACGAGCGACCTCGCCTGCTTCCTGGGGGCCGCACGCGCGCTGGGCCTGAAGCGGCTCGCGCTGTGCTCCATTTACCAGCGCTTCATCCAGGACAACTTCAAGAAGCACCTGGCCGCTCACGGCTTCGAGACCGTGACCGACGTCGGCCTGGAGTACAAGCTGGCCGACTGCATGACCAAGGCGGAGCTGGACAGCGCGTACCACGCCGCTTCGCAGGCCTGGCAGCAGGACACGAGCCTGGACGGCATGATCCTGGCGTGCCCGCAATGGCCAGTGATCCACAACGTGCCCAAGGTCGAGGCCGCCATGGCCGGCAAGCCGATCATCGGCCACATGGCCGCCATCATGTGGGGCGCGCTCAGCCAGATCGGCGTGGACGCGCGTCAGCCTGGCTACGGCCGCCTGCTGGAGGACTGGCCCGGCTGGCCGGGCGAACTGGCCTCCGCATGAAACCAGCGGGCCTGGCGCGCAGCCGGCCCCGCAACCGCGTTGCCATGCGATGGTCCTGAGCCGCGTGCGCCTTGTGCCACTGGTTGTGGCCTGCCCGATGTTCCTGCAGAACATCGACGGCTCGGTGCTGGGCACGGCCCTGCCTTCAATTGCGGCGTCGCTCAATGCCGACGTGCTGCAGCTGAACCTGGCCATTACCTGCTACCTGGTCAGCCTGGTTCTGTTCCTGCCGGCCAGCGCCTGGCTGGCAGACCGGTTTGGCGCGCGGCGGGTGTTCTGCGCGGCCGTGCTGGTGTTCACCGCTGCGTCGGCGCTGTGTGGCGTTGCGGGCTCGCTGACCGAGCTGGTGGCGTACCGGCTGCTGCAGGGCGTGGGCGGGTCCATGATGGTGCCGGTGGGCCGCCTGATTCTGCTGCAGACCATACCGGCAGAGCAGATGGTGCTGGCCATGCTGTGGTTCACCATCCCCGGCGGCATCGGCCGCCTGCTGGGCCCGCTGCTGGGTGGGGCGGTGGTCACGGCGGTGTCGTGGCGCTGGATCTTCTTCATCAACATCCCGTTCGGCATTGCCGCCGTGCTGATGGCGCTGCGCGTCATTGACAGAGACCCACCCCCCGACCCCACTGTGTCTGGCGTGCCCGACCTGGCGGGACTGACGCTTCTGGCGGGTGCGCTGGGCGGCCTGCTGGGCGCGCTGGAGCTGCTGGGCAAGAACATATTGCCATGGCAAGGCATTGCGACACTGGCTGCTGGCGGCGTGCTTTCGCTATGGCTTTACCTGCGGCGCAGCCAGGCGCAGGCCGAACCGCTGATCGACTTCAGCATCTTTCGCTTCCAGTCATTTCGCACCGCAGTGGGCGGTGGCATGCCGCTGCGCGTGGCGATAGGCTCGGCGCCTTTTTTGCTGCCGCTGCTGTTCCAGCTGGGCTTTGGCATGACGCCGCTGCAGTCGGGCCTGATGCTGCTGGCCAGCGCCCTTGGGGCCTTGGGTGCACGCGGCATCGTCACCACCGCAGTGCGCCGTTTCGGTCACCGCCGCTCGCTGATCATCGCCGCCTGCGTGACGAGCCTGTGCCACGGCATCTATGCACTTTTCGCGCCCGGCTGGCCGGCGGCCCTGATGGCGGGCGTGCTGGTGTTGTCGGGCGCGGGCCATGCCGTGGTGCTCGTGATCCTCTCGACCATTGGCTACGGTGACATCCCGCGCAAACGCATGGGCCATGCCACGGCGCTGGCCAGCATGGCGCAGCAGCTGTCGGTAGCGTTGGGCGTGGCGCTGTCAGCGTCGCTGCTGGAGCTGGCGCACCACCTGCGCGGCGGCGCGACAGGGCAACTGGCTGCGCCCGATTTCGGTCTGGCCATCGTGGCGCTTGCGGTCATGCCGGTGCTGTCAGTGCTGGCCTTTGCGCGGCTGCCACGCGACAGGCCGGCATCCGCATGAAGATTGTCTGACAATTTAGCGCATCGACACTACAATGCGGCGCTCAATGAACACCACCCCAAGGAGACTGCATGGCCCAGATCGCCGCATATGAAGACATTACCGCGGACCAGGTGATCCGCAACCGGGGCAACGACCCCGACCACCCTTCGGCCGATGTATACCCCTTTATCGGCCGGCCCAAGGACGGTGCGCAGGCCAATGCCTTCCTTGTGCGCTACATCCCGGGCACCACCTCCAGCACGCACTACCACGCGGCCGACCAGATGCAGATCATCGTGGAGGGCAAGGGCCGGCTGGGCCACCACGACATGACGCCCTACCAGGTGCATTTCTCGCGCGCGTACACACCTTATGGCCCACTGCTGCCCGATGCTGGCGAGGGTTGGGCGTTTGTGAACCTGCGCACGCGCGCCGACCCCGGTGGCGCGCAGCGCCTGTCGGTTGCGCGTGAAAAGCTGTTCCAGATTCCCAACCGGCGTCCGTTCCAGGTGTCCTGTCCCGTGCACTTTCCCGCGCCTGCGGCCGTGGCAGCCACGGCACCGATCGCCGGCTTGAGCAATGACGAGGGGCTGGCTGGCCTGGCCGTCACGCTGCAGGCGCACGGACGCATGACAGCACCGTCAGCATCTCACGGTGACGGCCAGTATGTGGTGGCCGTCAAAGGCGGGCTGGTACATGAGGGCCGGCTGCGCCGTGCGCTGGCGATCGTGCACATTGCGCCCGGCGAGCCCCCGTTTGAACTGGTCGCCGGGCCCGAGGGTGTGCAGGCCATGATCGTCAGTTTTCCGCGTCTCGCGGATGCAGCACCGGCGGCAGCCGGGCCCGCGCCCACCGGCAGCGCCGACAAGCTCTGGAAGTGCCAGCTGTGCGACTTCATGTATGACGAAGCCGCCGGCATGCCCGACGAAGGGATCGCGCCCGGCACCCGCTGGGAGGACGTTCCCGCGTCCTGGACCTGCCCGGACTGCGGCGTGACCAAGGCTGATTTCGTGATGGTCGAGTTCTGAAGCCAGCCGCCGGGGTGGCTATTGCGTCAGCTTGACGCCGCTGTCCCTGACAAGCTTCTGGTACTTCCCGATGTCGGTGCGCACAAGTTCGGCGAACGCGGCCGGCGTCAGGGCATACGGCTCCACACCCTGCTGCGTCATCCATTCGCGCGCATCCGCCAGGCTGAGCACGTCGCGCACTTCGGCATTGATCCTGTCTACCAGGGGCTGGGGCATGCCTGCCGGACCAATCACGCCGATCCAGTTGACGATTTCATAGCCGGGCACGCCACCCGCTTCGGCGATTGTGGGCACGCCTGGCGCGAGGTTTGACGGCTTGGCGGTGGAGATGGCCAGCGAGCGCAGCTGTCCGCTTTTGACGAACGGCTCGGCCGAGCCGCAGCCGCTGGACAGCACCTGGACCTGGCCGGCGACCGCGCCCTGTATCGAGGGCCCCGCTCCGTTGTAGGGCACATGCAGCAGCTTGATGCCGGCCATGCTCTCGAACAGCGCCATGCCCAGGAACATGGTGGTGGCGCCGCCGGCTGACGAATAGGCGAGCTTGCCTGGGTTGGCCTTCGCATAGGACACCAGCTCGCCCAGCGTCCTGAACGGCGTGGCCGGGTTGACGGCAATGCAGTTGGGCGCCAGGCCGATGGTGGCGACCGGTGTGAAGTCCTTGAGCGTGTCAAACGGCAGCGTGGCAAACAGGCTGGGGTTGATCGAGTGCACTACGCTGGTGACCAGCAGCGTATAGCCGTCGGGGCGGGCCTTGGCGACTGCCGCCGCGCCGATGTTGCCACCTGCACCTGGCCGGTTGTCCACGATGAAGGTCTGGCCCAGCCGTTCGCCCAGGCGTTTGGCGAGATAGCGGGCCATGATGTCCACGCTGCCGCCGGGCGCGAAGCCCACAATCAGGCGCACCGGAGCAGCCTTGGGATAGTCCGCGGCGGCTTGCGCCGCGGCGGTGGTGGGCGACAGTGCGCAGCCCAGCAGGGCGGCGGCCATCATCGCGTGCCGGAAGAGTTTCATGGAGGGCTCCTTGGGCGTTGTCACACCGCGTTGGGTGGCGGCATCGGGGGCATTTCGCGCAGCAGTCGGCCATAGCCTTCAAAGCGCTGGCAGGTCAGCAGGCGGCGCTGGATCTCCCAGCTCTGCGCGGGAATGTGGTGGACCACGGGGACACCCAGGTCCTGCTCCAGCATGTCGATGATGTCCAGCGTCAGCCAGCCGGGCCCGAGCATGTACAGCGCATCGATGCCTTTGTGCTGGCGGAACTCCTGCTTGATCCAGCTGTAGACCTCGCGGCTGGAGATGGTCTGCACCTTGTCGAAGTCCTCGTCGTAGCCAATCATGTTGGCCACGTCAAAGCCCGCTTCGCGGAAGTAGTCGCCGAAGGTGTTGTTCATCTCGCCGCGAAAGTACGAAAAGCCCAGCATGCGTTTGGCGCCAAAGGCGTTCAGTGCGTTGACCTGCGTGGTTCCATTGGTAAAGACGGGTACACCGTACTTTTTCTCCCAGCCGGCCAGCAAGTCCAGCTCGCCGCGGTAACCCAGCAGGAAGAACGGCGGCGCGCCCGCGGGGTGGATGATTTCAGCGCCAAGGTCCGCCAGAAAAGCCACCTTCTCTTCGTAGTCGGGTATCGAGCTTTCAAACTGGGCCCTGTCGCCTACACGCATGTCCAGGTGCAGCGGGATCACGCCGATGCCCTGTGGCAGCAGGCGGATCAGGTCTTCGGTGCTGCCGGGACGGTAGTTGGGCTTGATGATGCCCACCGTACCGCGCCAGCACACATTGCCTTTCCAGGTTTTCTCGGTCATCGTTGTTCCTTGTGTTGAATTGGATAATTGTATGACGATCTTCGTCGCGACGGCCACAGGATTTCGTTAGGGGCCCTTGCATGTTATGCAATAATTGTCTGACAATACGTCATGGACTACATTCTCGGAATCGTCAAGCCAAGCAACCGCCCCGGCCGTGGCGAGGACCTCGACCCCATCCTGCCGCCAGGCATTCGCATCATTGCGAACCACCTGAACATCTACCGCGGCGCACCCGAGGAACTGCAGCAGGCGGTGGACGAGTACGACGCCAAGGTGGCGCAGCTGGCGCAGCAGGGCGCATCACTGGTGCACCCTGCTGGCGCGCCGCCGCTGCTGCTGGGCTATGCGGGCGAGCGCCAGCGCATTGCGCGCTGGGAGGCCGACACGGGTCTGCCCGTGTTCACCAACGGATCCAGCCAGGTCAATGCACTGCGCGCCCTGGGTGCCACACGCATCCTGGGCCTGAGCTACTTCCCGCCCCCGTTGAATGCGCAGTTTGCCGCTTACTACCGCGAGGCCGGCTTTGACGTGCTGGACATGGTGGGCCTGCACGCGCCGTTTCAGGACGTGATCAAGCTGCCCCAGCCGCTCATTGACGAGTTTGTACGCGCCCAGTTCAGCCGCAACGCGGCAGCGCACGCCATCTTGTTGATCGGTCCGGCCTGGCGCACCATGGACCTGGTGGCTGGCTGGGAACAGGCATTCGGCATCCCCATCGTGCATCACGTGCAGGCTCAAAGCTGGGAGATGCAGCGGCGCCTTGGGCTGCGCCACCCGGTGCAGGGCTGGGGACGGCTGATAGCGGAGCTTCCCGCGCTGCCCTGACGGGACAGCCGCTGCGCCGCAGGGGTTTTCAGGTCTCGGCGCCGCCGTTCACGCCGATCATCTGGCCCGACACAAAGCCGCCTTCCTCGCTGGCCAGGAAAGCCACCATGCCGGCGATTTCCGACTGCCGTGCCAGGCGGCCCAGCGGGATCTCCTTGACCTGCGCGAGTATCAGTGCGTCGAAGGCGGCGTCTTCGTGTTCGGACTGCGCGGGCCCTGGCGAGATGCAGTTGACCGTGATGTTGTGCGGGCCGAATTCGCGCGACAGCGCCTTGGTCATGCCCCACACCGCATGCTTGGATGCAGCAATGTGCACGCGTTGCGGGTAACCGCGGATGGAGTTCATGCCCGAGAAATTGATGATGCGGCCAAAGCGGCGCTCGATCATGCCGGGCAGCACGGCCTGGGTCAGCTGGAACACGCCCGTCACGTTGGTGTCCATCACGCGCTGCCAGTCGGCCGTGCCCATTTCCAGGAAATTCTGGAACGGACGGTAAGCCGCCACGTTGACCAGCACGTCCACATGGCCGAATGCGCCCAGCACCTGGGCCGCCATGTGCTGCACGTCACCGGTGGAACCCATGTCGCCCAGGCAGGTCACGGCCTGCACGCCCAGCGCGCGCGCCTCCTGCGCCACGGCTTGGGCGTCCGCAGCGTTCGAGCGCGCATGAATGGCCACGTCGAAGCCGGCCTGCGCCAGGCGCAGCGCCACGCCGCGGCCCAGGTTGCGGCCAGAGCCGGTGATCAGTGCTTTTCTTTTTTCCACTTGCTTCCTTCAGAACTCGCCGGGCTCAGCTTTCGAGCTTCACGCCAATGGTCTTGAACAACTTTGCGTACTTGTCTACCTCGCCGCGGAACATGGCCGCCATGTCGGGGCCGGTCTTGTAGAACGGCTCCAGGCCGTTGGGAACCAGCTGGTTCTTCACGAAGGCAGGGTCTTTCAGCATGCGCGCGATTTCGGCGTTGAGCCTGGTGACTACCTCGGGTGGCGTTCTGGCGGGCGCCACCAGGCCGATCCAGGCCTCTACCGCGTAGCCGGGCAGGGGCACGGCTTCGGCCAGCGTGGGCGCGTCGGGGAACAGCTGGCTGCGCTCGGCGCTGACCACGCCCAGCAGGCGCAGCTTGCCGGCGCGGATGTGCGGCGCCATCGGCGCGAGCGCGCTGAAGCACGCATGAATGCGTCCGGCCAGCATCTGGTTGATGGCCTCGCCAATGCCCTTGAACGGCACGTGCACCATCTTCACGCCCGTACCCTGCGAGAACAGTTCGGCGGCCACATGGTCGGTCTTGGCGACGCCCGCGGAGCCGTAATTGATAAAGCCAGGCCTGGCCTTGGCAAACGCTATGAATTCGGCCACGTTGTTCACGCCCAGTGTCGGGCTGACCACCAGCGCGTAGGTATTGCCGGCCACGGTGCCCACGGTGGTGAAGTCGCGCAACGTGTCGAACATCCGCTCACCGCCATTGGCCACCGCCACAGCCTCGGTCATGGGCGCGGAGCTGCCCACGCTGAGCAGCGTATAGCCGTCCGCCGGGCTCTTGGCCACGAAGTCGGTCGCGATCTTGTTGCTCGCGCCGGGCTTGTTGTCCACGATGACGGGCACGCCCATCTGCACGCTCAGCTGCTGGGCCGCGGCACGCGCCAGCGTGTCCACGCTGCCGCCGGGCGGCACGCCCAACACGATGCGGATGGGCCGGTTGGGGAAGGCCTGCGCCGAGGCAGCGGCGGGCAGCGCAGCTGCTACGCCCAGGGCCAGGATGTCGCGGCGGGACAGTTCGTTGTTCATGATGTCTCCTTGTAAGCAAGTCCGATAGTGCAAGATCGTATGACAATCTGTGTTGCCAGACAACCGGGAAAGCCCGCAAAAGCAGGGAATTACAGAGATTGAATGACGCCGGGGTCACGCAGCATCACATGATCGTCAGACAATCACATTTCGACCGCCATGCGCTGGAGCTCCTCGGGGTCGAGCGATCCTGGCTGCAGCAGGCCGCTGGCCATGCGGTTGGAGAAGTGCACGGCAACTCGGTTGCAGGGCACGCTGACGCCGTGCTGCTGGCCCAGCAGCACGATCTCACCGTTGATGTAGTCGGTCTCCACCGAACCGGTGTGCCGCGCCAGGCTCTGCCACACCGAGCCGCCGACGCGCGGGCGCTGGGCAATGGTGGCAACCCGGATCCCCGACTGCGCCTGACGCAGGGACTCTTCTGCGTCCGTGCAAGCCTGGATGCCGGCCGCCGCATAGCAAGCCAGCGCCTCGTCACGCAGGCTGCGCGCGAACGGGCTGTCGCGCCCGGCCGCACCGCACAGCGCGGGCATCACGGCCACCACGTTCATGAGCAGCTTGGCGTATTTGGCCCGCATGACGTCGGGCAGGGCGCGCGAGCTGAAGCCACTGTGCTCCAGCGCGCGGGCGATGTCTTCTGCCACCGCATCCACGCCGCCCGGGTAGCACCCCAGGTCCAGCACGCCGCCGCGCGGTGTGCAATAGCACACCACTTCGCCGGGCTGCTCGAAGGCGGCGGGCATCCAGACCATCATGGGGTACACGCGGCGCAGGCGCCGCGCGGCCAGGCGCTCGTTTTCCACGCCGTTCTGCGCGCACACCACGGGCAGGTCCAGGTCGCCGCAGGCGCCCAGCAGGTCGCGCAGGGCACCTGCCGTATCCTGCGTCTTGGTCGTGAGGTACACGATGTCGCCTGCCCGGAAGGTGATCTCGCGTGGATGGGCCACCGCCGGAATCTTCTGCACCAGATCCTGGTCGGGCGTGATCAGGCGCAGGCCGCTGGTGCGCATGGCGTCCAGGTGGGCACCGCGCGCGACCAGCACCACATCGTGGCCCGCCTGGGCCAGTCGCGCGCCCATCGTCCCGCCGATGGCGCCGGCCCCGTAGATGATGTGACGCATCACAGCTCCCGCAGATCCAGCTGCACCCGCACAAAAGCTGCCATGCGCTCAATGGCGGCCCGGCCCTGAGGTGAGTCAGGCTTTTCGCGCACCAGGTAGTAGGGCTCGCCCTGCACCAGATGCAGCTCGGCCGAGCCGCCCTGCGCGGTGTAGGTCTGCACAAATTCGCGGGCATGGGCCACGGGGTGAAAGCCATCGTCCGGACTTTGCACCACCAGCACAGGCGGGCGGGCTATGACGTCGCCGCGCTGCAGCGCCGCCAGCGGGCTGCCGCTTTCCATGGCGGCCTCGGTCTGCCAGTAGGCCATCTGGCGGGTGGTGCCCGCGGGCCGGTCCGGGTGCGTCAGGGGGCTGTTGCCGCTGAGTACCACCTCTCGGTAGCGCCGTGCCGGGCAGATCACGGGCCACAGTGCCAGGCAGAAGGCGACAAGCGCGTCGTGCGCGTGGCCCTGCGGTGCGGCCAGCTCCAGCGCGCTGAAAGCTGCGTCATGCGGCTTGAGCGCGGCCAGCAGCGCCAGGTGCCCGCCGGCCGAGGTACCGCTCAAGCCGACCCAATGCGGCAGCGTGCGCAGGCGCTGGGCGTTGGTTTTCAGCCAGCGCACGGCATAGTTCACGTCCTGCACCGCAGCCGGGTGCACATCGGCAGGCCCCAGGCGGTGGTCCACTGCCAGCACCACGATGCCCCGTTGCGCAAGGCGCAGGTTGATGGCGTCGTTGCCCGTGCGGTCGCCCTGCACCCAGGCGCCGCCGTGCACATCCACCACGGCCGCAAACGGCCCCGGCCCGCGGGGCATGAACAGGCGGGCAAGCAATGGCGCCTTGCCATCGCCGCGGTAAACCAGGTCTTCTACATCAACGTCATACGCAGCAGGCTGCTCTTGCACAAAGGTCATGGGCGGGCGCTCAACGCTTCACGTCCGGGGGGAGTGCGGCATTTTGTTGCGCATCAGCCGGTGTGGTCGCAAAGCCCTTGGCGGTCACTTCCAGGATGATGTTGTTGCAGTCGCGGTACTTCTGGTGGTCACGCCCGCCGGGCCACATGTATTTGCCGCCGTTGCCTTCAATGGCGCGCCGTGTTTCGTCATGGTCGCCAATCTCAAACCCTATGTGGTGCACGCCCACGAAGTCCAGACCGTAGTCCTCGCCAGCGTACTCCACGGTCTTGAAGCGAATGACCGTGATATTCATGACGCCGTCAGTCAGGTACACGCCCACGGCGTGAGGGTGGTCCGGCGCAATTTCGCCGATTTTTTCCATGCCGAAGACATTCATGTAGAACTCCGCCGTGGCGTGGGGGTCCTTGCATGCGATGCCGATATGTCTGAGTTTGCCTTTTGCTGCCATGGGGGCTCCGCTGTTCATTGGTGATGGGGATTAATTGTCATACAATCTTTCGCGCGCGGCAAGCTCTGCTGCATTCAGGGTGCCAGCCGCTCGCGCAGCCAGCCGCCCGCATGCTGCCTGTAGCGCAGCCGGTCGTGCAACTTGCTTTTGCGCCCCTGCCAGAACTGCCATTGCGTGGGCACCAGCCGCAAGCCACCCCAATGCGGCGGGCGCGGCGGGTTCATGAGGTACTGCGCGCCATAGCGCGCCGCGTTGGCCACGATCACGCCCGTGCCGCTGATCACGCGGCTTTGCGGGCTGGCCCAGGCGCCCAGGCGCATGTCAAGCGGGCGCGCGGCGTAGTAGGCGTCGCTTTCGGCTTCGGAAGTCCTCTGCACATGACCCTCTATGCGCACCATGCGCTCCAGGTCGGCCCAGTGAAATTGCAGCGCGGCACGCGGGTTGGCTTCCAGCTCCTGGCCCTTGCGGCTTTCATAGTTGGTGTACCAGACGATGCCGTGCTCGTCGGCCGCAGCCAGCAGCACCACGCGCGTGCTGGGTTGAAGGTCGGCCCCCACGGTGGCAAGGGTCATGGCGTTGGCGCCACTGACCTGGGCTGCCGTGGCGTCGGACAGCCACTGCCTGAACTGCTGCAGCGGGTCGGCATGCGATGCCTGTTCGCCAAGCTCGGCCCGCTCGATTTCGCGGCGCAGCTGCGCGGCCTGCTCTGAAGGCGTCGCGGCGCTCATGCCGGCAGCTCCGGCATGTCGGCCAACAGGCGGCCATAGCCTGGCACCGGCTGGCGCAGGCCGAAGCGGCGCTGTATTTCCCAGCTCTGCGCTGGCAGGTGGTGCACGACGGGGATGCCGAATGTTTCTTCCCATTCCTGCACCAGCTGGATGGTCTTGAGCGCCGGCCCGAGGATATAGACAGCGTCAGCCTGCGGGTGCTGGCGCATGCGCGGCTCGATGAAGGCGCGCACCACGGCTTCGCTCTGGCGTGGTACGTCCTGAAAGTCCACATCCATGCCGTAAAAGCCGAGGACGTCGAAGCCGGCCTCATGCAGGTAACGGCCGAACTGCTGGTTGACGGCGGCGCCGCGGAAGTAGGAGAAGCCCAGCACCTTATTGGCGCCCAGCGCGCGCAGCGCATTGACCTGGCTGGAGCCGTTGGTGAATACAGGCACCCCGTGTTTCTGCTCCCATTCCTGGATGCGCCGGCATTCGCCGTGGTAGCCCAGCATGACCGGCGGCGCGCCGGCAGGGTGAACGAGCTGCGCTCCCTGGCGGGCCATTGCAGCGATCTTGTCGTCGTACAGGGCCATGGCATCGCGCAGCTCCTGCTCGGTGCCATCGTGGATGTTCAACTGGTCGTGCAGCAGCGTGATGCCGGGCGGCAGGATCGCCACCAGGTCTTCGGCGCGCCCGGGGCGCGTGCTTGGTTTGATGATGCCCAATGTCCAGGTCATGGCCTTGTCTCTTTCGTTGCGGCGGCAAAGCCATGATTGTCATACAATTTGGTGCGCACTGCACAGACAGCGCCCACAAAAAAGGACTTCCATGAGCACCCTCCCTACGATCCGCCTGGGCCATACGGGCCTGCAGGTTTCGCGCCTGTGCCTGGGCACCATGACGTTTGGCGGACAGACCAGCGACGCGGAATCGTTTGCCATCATGGACGCGGCAGCTGAAGCGGGTGTCAATTTCATCGACACCGCCAACGTCTACCCCAGTGGCGCCGCCGATGCCAACAAGGGACAGACCGAGCGCGTGGTGGGCCGCTGGCTCGCAGGCCGGCGCCACCGCTTTGTGCTGACCACCAAAGCGGGCGGGCCCATGGGCAGCCTGCCCTGGGAGGGCGGCACCTCGCGCAAGCACCTGCTGGACGCGATCGACGCGTCGCTTAAGCGCCTGGGCACCGACTACATGGACCTGTACCAGCTGCACCGCGACGACCCGGCAACGCCCCTGGACGAAACGCTGCAGGCGCTGGACACCATTGTGCGCAGCGGGCGCGCCCGCTATGTCGGCCTGTCCAACTGGTCTGCCTGGCGTGCAGCACGGGCCCTGGGCCGCAGTGAGGCGCTGGGCGCGGCGCGGCCTGTCACGGTGCAGCCGCGCTACAACCTGCTGTTTCGTGAATACGAGCGCGACCTGTTCCCGATGTGCGCCAGCGAGGGCCTGGCCACGCTTTGCTACAACCCGCTGGCTGGCGGCCTGCTGACGGGCAAGCACCAGGACCTTTCCAACCCGGCACCCGGTGGGCGCTTTGGCGCCAACCGGGCAGCCACGTATTACCGTGAACGCTACTGGAACGAGCAGAAGTTCAACGCGGTGGCCCGCATCACCAGGCTGGCCCGCCAGGCCGGTCTGGCGCCCGAACGCCTGGCCGTGGCCTGGGTGCTGGCCCAGCCAGGCGTGAGCTGCGCCATCCTGGGTGCCAGCCGGGCGGACCAGCTGGCGCAGGTGCTGGCCGCGCCCGACACGCGGCTGGACGCTGGTCTGCTGGCCCAGCTGGATGACGCCACGCGTGAATTCCGCCTGGGCGATTCGCCGCGCTGAACCCGGACACTTTCAACAACAAGGAGATTCCCGATGTCCCGCAACATCCGCCTGGGCAACACCGGCCTGCAGGTATCGCGCCTGTGCCTGGGCACCATGACCTTTGGCACACAAGCTGACGAGGCCGCATCGTTTGCCATCATGGACGCCGCCGCCGAGGGCGGCGTCAACTTCATCGACACCGCCAACGTGTACCCATTGGGTGTGGAGCACAAGGACAAGGGTGTGACGGAGCAGATCATCGGCCGCTGGCTGCAGGGCCGGCGCGGCCGGTTCATCGTGGCCACCAAGGCCGCCCACCCGATGGGATCGCTGCCCTGGGATACGGGTACCTCGCGCAAGCACCTGCTCGACGCGATCGACGCATCGCTGAAACGCCTGGGCACCGACTATGTGGACCTGTACCAGCTGCACCGCGACGACGACACCACGCCGCTGGACGAGACGCTGGAGGCACTGGACACCATCGTGCGCAGCGGGCGCGCCCGCTACATCGGCCTGTCCAACTGGACCGCCTGGCGCGTCGCACGGGCCCTGGGCCGCTGCGAAGCGCTGGGCCTGGCAAAGCCGGCCACGATCCAGCCGCGCTACAACCTGATCTACCGCCAGCTGGAACGCGACCTGTTTCCGCTGGTACAGCAAGAAGGCCTGGGCACCCTGTGCTTCAACCCGCTGGCCGGCGGGCTTTTGACCGGCAAGCATGGCGACCTGAACGCGCCCGACGCACAGAGCCGGTTTGGTTTCGGCAAGGCGTCGGTTTCATACAAGGAGCGCTACTGGCACGAGCAGCAGTTTGAAGCGGTCAAGGCCATCGGCAACCTGGCGCGCGACGCCGGCCTGCGGCCCGAGCGCCTGGCCGTGGCCTGGGTGCTGGCCCAGCCAGGTGTGAGCTGCGCCATCATTGGTGCCACGCGCGCAACCCAGCTGCCTGAGGTACTGGCTGCGGCAGATACCAAGCTGGATGCGGGGCTGCTGGCGCGGCTGGACGAGATCACGCGCGCATTCCGCCTCGGTGAAGAAACCATCTGAAGCGGCCGTGCCCCAGCAGAAACGGCGCCTTCAGGCGCCGTTATTTTTTTGGGGGCAGGGGAATCAGAACGTGTGCGTGATGCCGGCCATGAGCTGGCGCGGGTTCTTGCGGTTGGCACCCGGCGCATCGCCGCCGCGCATGTCCGTGGCGAATTCGGCGTACAGCGACGTGCGCTTGGAGAGGCTGTAGACCGTGCCCAGCTCGAACATCTGCACGTCACGTGCGTTCACGATGCCATAGGCGCCGGTGCCATTGGTGCGGTGCGCGCCGACCTTCACATAGGGCTCGAAATTGCCCATGGCGTACGCCGCGGTCAGCGCCCAGGCGCTGGCCTTGGTCCACAGCGCGGCGGGGCCGTTGGCGGTTTCGGTCTGGTAGACGGCGCCAATGCGCAGCGGGCCCGACGCATACAGGCCACCGATCGTCCACATCTTGCCTTCGGCGTTCCAGAGCGGGTCGCGCTCGGTGTGCTCGTAATTCAACGACACGTTGATCGACCCCTTGCGGTAGGACAGCCCAGCGCTGGTGTGGTCGCCGTCGCCATTGGGGTTGCTGGACGGCACTTCGCCCAGGCCGTAGGCCAGATGCGCCTGGAAGCCGCCGCCAAACACTGGTGAGTCATAGAAGATCGCATTGGCGATACGACCTGAATCGGAGCTGTTAGCCGCGCCGGAGCCACCGCCCGAGAAGCTGGACATGCTGGCGTTGTTGTTACCGCCGCGCCCGGGCTTGACGGAAACCCAGCGGCCAAATCCGTTGGTGCCGTTGTAGAACAGGCCGCTGTTGTTGAAGCCGCCGCCGCAGTCGTGCAGGTCAGCAAACAGGCAGACCGCGCGGGCGCTGGGCACCAGCGACTTTCCAAAGCGCAGCGTGCCCCAGTCGCGATGCGACAAGCCCACATGCGACTGGCGGTGGAACTGGCCAAAGTTGCTGACAGCGCCGGTATCCACGGCGATGCCGCTTTCAAACGTGAAGTTGGCGCGCAGGCCACCGCCCATGTCTTCGGTGCCCGAAAAGCGCAGGCGCGACGACTTGAAGCCGTTGGACAGGCGCGTGGCATGGGTTCCGTCAAAGGTATCGGTGCGCACCAGGCCCGCGTCTGCAATGCCCGAGATGGTGACGCTGGACTGCGCAGAGGCGGCCGACGCACCGGCGGCGATGACCGCTGCGGTGATGATGATTTTCTTCATGGGTTTTGTCTCCAGGGTTGCTTCGACGGGTTGGATGATAGGTTGACTTTTCGTTCGTGACAACAAATCGTCATACAATCGTCTGGAATCCACCACAGGGTTTCTACTCCTTCATTGGGAGTTTCGAGTCTCAGGGTTATTAATTTCCTGCATTTGTCATACATTCAATGTGAGTCCAGCGAGGAATTGCTTGCTCAATTGTCTGGCAATCAAAGGGGTCGAACGATGACATGCATACTGAGAACACGGGTCAGCGCTGCCTTGGCGCTGGCACTGGCGGCCGCAGCCACCCTGTGCTGGACGGAACACGCGGCCGCGCAGGCTTACCCCGCCCGCCCCGTCAAGCTGGTGCTGACGGTGCCGCCAGGCGGCGGCATGGACACGACCGCGCGGGCATTGGCCGCGCGTCTGTCGCAGGGCCTGGGCCAGCCCGTGGTGGTGGAAAACAAGGCCGGCGCCAGCGGCCTGATCGGAACCGACTACGTCGCCAAGGCGCCGGCGGACGGCTACACGCTGCTGTTCATGGGCAGCTCGTTGCCGATGTTCGAGGCCTCGCAGCTGGTGCACGGACGCAAGCTGCCATTTGAGTCAGGTCGCGACTTTGCCCCCGTGTCCCTGCTCGCGCAGGCGCCTTTTGTGCTGGCCGTGCGCGCCGACAGTCCCTGGCGCACAGCGGCGGAGTTTGTGGCCGCCGCCCGGGCACGCCCGGGCGCCATCACCTATGTCAGTTCCGGCCCCGGGCGCACAGACCATGTGGCAGGCGCGCTTTTTGCCGCTGCCGCAGGCCTGGAGCTGCTGCATGTGCCCTACAAGGGCCTGGGCCCGGCGCTGCAGGCCATCATCGCCGGACAGGCCGATGTGGTATTTGGCGCGCTGCCAGCGATTACGCCGCATGTGGCATCTGGCCGGCTGAAGATTCTGGGCGTCGTGCAGGGCCAGCGCGTGTCCATCCTGCCCGACGTGCCCACGCTGGCCGAAGCCGTGCCCCTGCCAGGCTACGAGGTAGCGTCATGGATTGGCGTAATGGCGCCGCGTGGCACACCAGCACCCGTTGTGCAGCGGCTTAACCAGGAAATCGTGCGCCTGGCGCGCGAACCCGAGTTTGCCAGGACGGCCCTGCGCGCCTCAGGCCTGGAGCCCGTGGGCAGCACACCCGAGCAACTGGGCGCAGCCCTGCGGTTTGAGCTGGACAAGTACACCCGGGTGTTCCGGCAAAGCCCCATCGCCGTGGAGTGAGCCGCGCCCTACTTGCCGATGCAGAACTTCGAAAAGATCACGCCCAGCAGGTCGTCGGGCGTGAATTCGCCGGTGATTTCGTTCAGCGCGTTTTGCGCCAGGCGCAGTTCTTCGGCCAGCAGGTCCAGCGCCTGGGCGCGCGCGGCCAGGTGGGCCGTGGCCTGCTGCAGGTGGGCGTCCACGCGGCGCAGCGCGTCCAGGTGACGCTCGCGCGCGATGAACACGCCCTCGGGTGCGGCCTGCCAGCCGGCCACGGCCAGCAGCTTGCGGCGCAACGCATCCAGCCCGTTGCCGGTTTTGGCCGACAGGGCCAGCGCGTCTGCAGGCAGTGCCGCATCGGGCGCGGCGTCGCGCTTGTTCCACAGGTCAATCACCGGCACGGCTGCGGGCAGCCTGGTGCGCAGCAGCGCGGCGATCTGCGCGTCGGCGGCCTGGTAGCCGGCCAGCGCGGCGCGGGTCAGGTCGTGCAGGAACAGCACGGCGTCGGCGTTTTCAATCTGGCCCCAGGCGCGTTCGATGCCGATTTTTTCAACCACATCGTCGCTCTCGCGCAGGCCGGCGGTGTCAATCACATGCAGCGGCACGCCTTCGATCTGGATCGAATGCGCCACCACGTCGCGCGTGGTGCCGGCCACCGGCGTGACGATGGCCAGCTCCGCGCCCGCCAGTGCGTTGAGCAATGAGCTTTTGCCTGCGTTGGGCTGGCCCGCAATCACCACCTTGATGCCTTCGCGCAGCAGCACGCCCTGGCGCGCGCGCTGCATCACCCGCGCCAGCGATTCGCCCAGGCGCGTGAGCTGGCCCTGGGCGTCGGCCTTTTGCAGGAAGTCGATTTCTTCTTCAGGGAAATCGAGCGTGGCCTCCACCAGCATGCGCAGGTGCACCAGCGCGTCGCGCAGCGCATGCACTTCGTCTGAAAACTCACCCGACAGCGAGCGGCTCGCGCTGCGCGCGGCGGCTTCGGTGCTGGCGTCGATCAGGTCGGCAATCGCCTCGGCCTGGGCCAGGTCGATCTTGTCGTTCAGGAAGGCGCGCTCGGTGAACTCACCCGCACGGGCCACGCGCACGCCCATGGCGGCGCCAGCCTCCAGGCAGCGCGCCAGCAACAGCTGCAGCACCACGGGCCCACCGTGGGCCTGCAGCTCGAGCACGTCTTCACCGGTGTAGGAATGCGGCGCGGGGAAATGGATGGCCAGCCCCTGGTCGATGGGGCTGCCGTCAGCGGCGCGAAACGGGAGGTAGGTGGCTTCGCGCGCCTTGAGCGCACGGCCGCACAGGGCCTGGATCACAGGCGCCAGATCGGCGCCCGAGACCCGCACGATGCCCACCGCGCCACGCCCCGGGGCGGTGGCGATGGCGGCGATAGGCTGGGTTCTATCCAAACTTCGGCAAGTTGAATTGGGGCGGGACGCCCATTCGGGTGTTGATGACCCACTGCTGGGCGATCGACAGCACGTTGTTGGTGATCCAGTACAGCACCAGGCCCGCGGGGAAGAAGAAGAACATCACGCTGAAGGCCAGCGGCATGAACCACATCAGCTTGGCCTGCAGCGGGTCCGGCGGGGCCGGGTTCAGCGCGGTCTGCAGCAGCGTGGTCAGCGTCATGACCAGCGGCAGGATGAAGTAAGGGTCTGGAGCCGACAGGTCATGGATCCACAGCGTCCAGGGGGCGTTGCGCATTTCAACGCTGGACAGCAGCACCCAGTACAGCGCAATGAACACGGGGATCTGGACCAGGATGGGGAAACAGCCACCCATGGGGTTGACCTTTTCCTCGCGGTAGATGCGCATCATCTCCTGCTGCATCTGCTGCGGGTTGTCCTTGAAGCGGTCGCGCATGGCCATGACCTTGGGGTTGATGGCCTTCATCTTGGCCATGCTGGCGTACGCCTTGGCATTGAGCCAATAGAACAGGATCTTCAGCAGCACCACCAGGCCCACGATGGCCCAGCCCCAGTTGCCCAGCACGCCGTGGATCTTTTCCAGCAGCCAGTACAGCGGCTTGGCCAGGATGGTCAGCCAGCCATAGTCCTTGACCAGGTCCAGGCCGGGCGCCAGCTTCTCCAGCATTTTTTCTTCCTGCGGGCCGGCAAAGAAGCGGGCTTCCACAGTTTTGGTCGCGCCAGGCGCGATGTCGGCCAGGGGCGTGATCATGCCGGCCGAGTACAGGTTGGCGTCGACCTTGCGCATGAACAGGTTGCGCTGCACGCCGTCGCCCAGCAGCCAGGCGCTGGCAAAGTAATGCTGCACCATGGCCACATAGCCGTTGGGCGAGGCGGTTTCAAACTCGGCCTTGTTCTTCTCGATGTCGCTGAATTCGACCTTCTGGAACTTCTTGGCGTCGGTGTAGACCGCCGGGCCGGTGAAGGTGAAATAGAAGCTCGATTCACCTTCGGGAGGATTGCCGTCGCGCACCAGTTGCAGGTACAGCCGCGGGCTGATCGGCGCGCCGGAACGGTTGATGACTTCGTGGCGCACGCCAACGACATGGTCGCCGCGCTTGAAGGTGTAGATCTTCGCCAGCTTGATGCCGCTGATCTCCGTCGACTCGAGTCGCACCTGCA
>JBEIPU010000173.1:0-8195 GCA_040376925.1 Caenimonas sp.
AGCGCAAGCGCAAAAAGGCCGCCGCCGTCAAGCGCCACTACAAGCGCGTTCGCAGCATGCAGCTGCCGAAGAAGCTCTATTGAGCTTCGGCCGAACAAGCTGAACACCGCCGCCCTCGCGGCAACCAAAAAGCCTGCCTGGGGACGCTCAAGCAGGCTTTTTTCATTCCCGGCCACAGGAGAACACCATGAGCCTCAAAGAAAAAATCACCGACGACATGAAGGCCGCCATGCGCGCCAAGGACAGCGAGCGGCTAGGCACCATCCGCCTGCTCACGGCTGCCATGAAGCAAAAGGAAGTGGACGAACGCATCGAGCTGGACGACGCCGCCGTGATCGCCATCGTGGACAAAATGCTCAAGCAGCGCAAGGACAGCATTGACGCGTTCGAGAAAGCCGGCCGTCAGGACCTGGCCGACAAGGAAATCGCCGAGGTGAAGGTGCTGCAGGTCTATCTGCCCGCGCGCCTGTCGGCTGACGAGGTGGCCGCCGAAGTGAAGGCCATCGTCGCCGAGTTGGGCGCAGAACTGGGTCGCAGTGCGGGCCCCGGCGACATGGGCAAGGTCATGGGCGCCGTCAAGGCCAAACTGGCCGGCAAAGCCGACATGGGCCAAGTCTCTGCCGCAGTGAAGGCAGCGTTAGCGGGCTGATCCCAGTGCCACCGCGGAACCGGCTCCGCCGGGCCGCTGGTGGCGCCCCCTTGAGGGGGAAGCGCCGCAGGCGCTTCGGGGGTGGGCTCAGCTTCCAGCAACCTTCATGCGGTTGACCAGGATGGAGCCTACTGTCTTGGCGCCATAGTTGTAGGCGTCGGCGCCCACGGCTTCAATGCCCTTGAGCATGTCCTTGAGGTTGCCGGCGATGGTGATTTCCTGCACCGGGTAGGCAATGCGGCCGTTTTCCACCCAGAAGCCGCTGGCCCCGCGGGAATAGTCGCCCGTCACGTAATTCACGCCCTGGCCCATCAGCTCGATCACAAACAGGCCCGTGCCCAGTTTTTGCAGCATGGCGTCCAGGTCGTCGCCCGGGCGCGTCAGGCGCGAGCGCAGCACCAGGTTGTGCGAGCCGCCTGCGTTGCCCGTGGTCTTCATGCCGAGCTTGCGGGCTGAATAGGTGCTCAGGAAGTAGCCCTGCACACGCCCCGCGTCCACCACCTTGCGCGCCATGGTGCGCACACCCTCTTCGTCAAATGGTGCGCTGCCCTTGCCGCGCATCACGTGCGGGTCTTCGGTGATGTCGATGTGACTGGGAAACACCGGCTTGCCCAGCGAATCGAGCAGGAAGCTGCTCTTGCGGTACAGCGCGCCGCCGCTGACGGCCTGTACAAAGCCGCCCAGCAGTCCGGCGGCCAGCGGGGACTCGAACAGCACCGGGCATTGGGTGGTGGCGATCTTGCGCGATTTCAGCCGGCTCAGGGCGCGCTCGGCGGCATAGCGGCCGACCGACTGCGCGCTGGCCAGCTCGTCCGCGCTGCGCATGGAGCTGTACCACGCGTCGCGCTGCATGCCGTCGCCGCGCCCGGCAATGGGCGCCACCGAAATGCTGTGACGCGAGCTGGCATAGCCGCCGCGAAAGCCGCGCGTGTGGGCGCTGAAAAAATGGCTCTGCTGGGCCGACACACCCGCACCCTCGCTGTTGGTGATGCGTTTGTCGGTCGAAAGAGCCGCCTCTTCGCATTCCAGCGCCAGCCGCGCGGCTTGTTCGCTGGTGATGGCCCAGGGGTGAAACAGGTCCAGGTCCGGCTGGTCGGCGGCCTGGGCGATGTCGGCGGCATCGGGCAGGCCGGCCACCGGGTCCTCGGCAGTAAAACGGGCGATGTCCCAGGCGGCCTGCACCGTCTGCTCGATGGCGGCGGGGGAAAAGTCGGACGTGCTGGCGTTGCCGCGGCGGTGGCCCACATAAACCGTCACGCCCAGTGATTTGTCGCGGTTGCGCTCCACTGTTTCCAGCTCACCCTTGCGCACCGACACGCTCAGGCCGCAGCCCTCGGAAGCTTCGGCACCGGCATCGGTGGCGCCGAGCTTCCTGGCGTGGGCCAGGGCCTGGTCAACCAGGTGTTCAAACTGCGTGCGGGTGTAGGCAAAGCCACTGTCGGCTCGGGGGGCGGGTTTGTTCATAGCGACGGCTATGATACTTGTCGCTGTGCACCTGGCAGGCCACACTCACACATATCCCCACCATGTCACGCAAACCCAAAAAAGGCTACTTTGTCCGCGGCCAGTTCGTCGCCGAAGGCAGCGAGCTGGACCTGGAGCTCAAGGCCGAGCTCAAAGGCACGACCGAAGCCAGCCGCACCGACCTCAAGCGCGAAAGCACCGAGCTGCAAAAGCTGGGCGAAGCGCTGATGACCCTGCGCGCTGACCTCATGGAGCGCCTGGCCCTGTCCGAGCAATTGACTGACGCGCTGGCAGAGGCCAAACGCATCACCAACTTCGAAGGCAAGCGCCGCCAGATGCAGTACGTGGGCAAGCTCATGCGCAAGCTGGACGAGCCGACGCTTGAAGCCGTGCGCGCCGCTCTGGACGAACAGCAGCGCGGCTCGGCCCAGACCACGCTGGCCCTGCACCAGGCCGAGCAATGGCGTGACCGCCTGATCGCCGACGATGACGCGATCGGCGAATGGCTCACCATGTTTCCCGGCACCGATTCGCAGCAGCTGCGCGCGCTGGCCCGCCAGGCCCGCAAGGACGCCCAGCCCGACAAGGCCTCGATTTCACAGGGCCTGGCGCCGCGGCGCGGCCGGGCCTACCGCGAGATCTTCCAGCTGGTGCGCGAGCAGATGGAGGCCGGCAATGACTGAGCTGGAACCGGTGCGCATCGGCATCGTCTCCATCAGCGACCGTGCATCCAGCGGCGTCTACGAAGACAAGGGCCTGCCCGCGCTGCAGGGCTGGCTGGGCAGCGCCCTGCGCAACCCCGTCACGTTCGATGCCAGGCTCATCCCCGACGAGCAGGCGCTCATCAGCCAGACGCTCATTGATCTGGTGGACGCCGGCTGCGCGCTGGTACTGACCACCGGCGGGACCGGGCCAGCCCCGCGCGACGTGACGCCCGAAGCGACGCTGGCCGTGGCCCACAAGGAAATGCCCGGCTTTGGCGAACAGATGCGCCAGATCAGCCTGCGCTTTGTGCCCACGGCCATCCTGTCGCGCCAATGCGCCGTCATCCGTGACAAAAGCCTCATCATCAACCTGCCGGGTCAGCCCAAGGCTATCCAGGAAACGCTGGAGGGGCTCAAATCAGCCGACGGGCAGACGCTGGCGGCCGGAATTTTTGCGGCCGTGCCGTATTGCATCGACCTGATCGGCGGGCCGTACCTGGAGACCCGCGACGAGGTGTGCAAGGCGTTCCGCCCCAAATCCGCCGTTCGACCGACCCGCCCCCAGGAGCCCGCATGAGACTCGCGCCAGCCGCCGCCCTGTTGACCCTTTTCACAGCCGCCGCGCTGGCCCAGGCACCTTCTGCGGCGCCCGCAGCGGCCCCCGAGCCCAGCCTGCCCTACACCGTCAAGCCGTCCGACAAGCTGATCCGCCTGTCGCGCGACCTGCTGGTCACGCCCGGCGCCTGGGGCGAGGTGGCGAAATTCAACCAGATGAAGGACCCCAACTTCATCAAGCCCGGCCAGCGCCTGAACATCCCGCTGCGGCTGCTGAAGTACCAGCCCGCGCAGGCCCGCGTGGTCAGCGTGGCCGGTGACGTGCGCCTGGGCGGCGCCGCAGCCACCGTGGGCATGGCCGTACCCGAAGGTGCGCGGCTTGCGACCGGCGCCAACAGCTCGGCCGTGGTGGAACTGGGTGACGGCACCCAGGTCAAGCTGCTGCCCCAGACACTGGCCGACGTGGTGAGCAACCGCGACTACGCCATGCGCGACGCCTCAGCCAGCGGCTCCACCACCTGGTTCTCGGGCCTGATCCGCCTGACGCAGGGCGCACTGGACACGCTGGCTGCTCGCATCGAACGCCGCGCCACGCCGCTGCAGATTGAAACGCCGACCTCGCTGGTGGGTGTGCGTGGAACGCAGTTCCGCGTGGCCTACGACGACCCGGCCACGCGCAATGCCCGCACCGAAGTGGTCGAAGGCAATGTGCGCGCAGACAACCCCGCCCAGCAAAGCGGCGCCGACCTGCCCGGTGGCACGGGCGCGCTGATCAACCCTGCCGAGCGGGAAGTGCGCGTCGTCAAGCTGTTGCCCGCGCCCGACCTGTCAGCCCTGCCGGCCGAGCTGAACAAGCCCCAGGCCCTGCTGCCCATGCCGGCGCTGGCGGGCGCCAGTGCCTTTCGTGTGCAGGTGGCCAGCGACGAAAAATTCGACCGCATCGTGCGCGACCTGAAGGTCACCACCGCCAGCGTGGACCTGGGCCAGCTGGACAACACCAGCTGGTACACCCGGGTGCGCGGCATTGACGCCCAGGGCATTGAAGGCTTTGACTCGGTCAAGCTTGTGGCCATCAAGGAGCCGGTGCGCTGGCGCCTGACCGGCTCCACCCTGAGCCTGCGCGACGGCCAGAACACCCTGGTGTGGTCGGCCCTGCTGGACAACGGCCGGCCGCTGCCCACCCAGCGCTTCAGCCTGGAGCTGGCCAGCGACAGCGCGTTTGCCAACGTGCTGCAGCGTCTGGACGCAGCCACGCCCAGCGTACTGCTGGGCGCGCTCAAGCCCGGTACCTACTACCTGCGGCTGCGCCCGCTGCTGCCCGATGGCAAGACGCTGGACGCCGCCGAATACCGCATGGACCTGTCGGCCAACTGGGGCGAGACCGTGTTTGACAACGGCTTCCCGCTGGTGCCGCTGGCCTCGCGCTGAGCGCTTTGTATCCACAGGGGCGTGCACATGGAATCCATCATCACTGAAAAGCGCACCTGGAGCCGCTCTGACGTGGCCGAGCTGCTGATCTCGCGCACCGCATTGACGGAGCTCAACCTGGAGGCGGCGCTGCAGATCGTGCGCCTGCTCACGCCCCAGCGCATCAAGGCCGGCACCGTGCTCATCCACGAAGGCGTCACCAGCACCGGGTACATGGCACTGGTATTGCAAGGTGAGGCCGTGGTGGAAAACGAAATGAGCGGCCCCATGCACGACTCCATGGTGCTCAGCATGCTGACCAGCGGCAGCCTGTTCGGCGAGCTGGGCGTGCTGGACGGCAAGCCGCGCTCGGCCACCGTGACCGCCATCACCGACATGGACATCGCCGTGCTGGACCGCCCCGCGCTCGCGCGGCTGATTGAAACCGTGCCCTCGGTCGCCTGTGCGCTGATGGGCGCGATCATGGCGCGCGTGGCAGAGCGCCTGCGCGCCACCAACCTGAAAGTCAAGACACTGACCGCGCTGAACCTGTCACTGCAGGACGAGCTGGCCGCCTTGCGCGCCGGCAAACCGGCGGTGGACCTGGATATCGGCGGCACGCCCTGACGCCACGCCCCGACGGCACACCACAGGAAGACCCCATGGAACCCTTCGTCACCGAAAAGCGCTCGTGGGAGCGCAAGGACGTCGCCGCGCTGCTGGCGTCAAAGTCCGCGCTGGTCGAGCTGGACGCCGACACCGCGCTGGCCGTGGTGCGGCTCATGACCCTGCACCGCTTCAAGGCCGGCGACGTGATCATCCAGGAGGGCGCGTCCAACACCAGCTTCCTGGTGCTGGTGCTGCGCGGCGAGGTGGTGGTGGAAAACGAGGGCCTGTCGCGCGCCGACTCCACGCTGCTCGGTGTGGTGGGCCCGGGCAGCGTGATCGGCGAGATGGGCCTGTTTGACGGCGAGCCGCGTTCGGCCACCTGCAAGGCGTCCACCGATGTGGACGCCGCACTGCTGTCGCGCGACGCACTGACCGAGCTGTCACGCAGCAGCCCGCAGCAGGCCAACAAGCTGCTGGCCACCCTGCTGGCGCGCCTGACCGCGCGGCTGCGCACCATCACCAAAAAGCTGCGCCAGGCCGACCGCGTGAACCACACGCTGCAAACCGAGCTGGGCCAGCTCAAGGCCGCGGCCGCTGCAAGCGCCGCCCCCAAGCCGCCGCCGCCGGCCGACAGCGGCATGATCCGCCTGTAGGCCGCCTGCGCGGCTTATTTGCCCACCAGCTGGTTCAGCTTGTCGGCCTCAAAGCATTCCCTGAGCGCCGCGTCGTCGGGTACGCAATCACCCACGCCGCGCGCATCGCGCGCGGCCGACAGCTTTTCAATCGCCTGCCACAGCAGCGCAATCTGGTGCTCCTGGCCGGCCGCGCTGTCGATCAGGCCCTTCATGGCCTGGCTCAGCGGGTCGTCTTCGAGCGTGATGCCGTAGGCCTCGAACTTTTTCCCGTGCGTGGTCACGTCGGCGCTGCTGCCTTCTTTGGACGGGATGATGCGCGCCGGTATGCCCACCGCGGTGGCGCCCGCAGGCACGGGCTTGATCACCACGGCATTGCTGCCGATCTTGGCGCCGTCACCCACCACAAAGCCGCCCAGCACCTTGGCGCCGGCGCTGACCACCACGTTGCGGCCCAGCGTGGGGTGGCGCTTTTCGCCCTTGTACAGCGACGTGCCGCCCAGCGTCACGCCCTGGTAGATGGTGCAGCCGTCGCCGATCTCGGCGGTCTCGCCCACCACCACGCCCATGGCATGGTCAAAAAACACGCGCTCGCCGATTTTTGCGCCGGGGTGGATCTCGATGCCCGTGAGCCAGCGCGCCAGATGCGAGATGAAGCGCCCCGGCCATTTGAGGCCGTTCGTCCAGCACCAGTGCGCCGGGCGGTGCAGCCAGATCGCATGCAGGCCCGGATAACAGGTCACCACCTCCCACGTGCTGCGCGCGGCAGGATCGCGGTCGAGGATGCACTGGATGTCGGAACGGATGCGGTCAAACATGAGCTGTGGTTATATCGTTCTGGCCGGACAGTCTATCGCTTGCCCCTGGCGGCTGCTTCGGCCATGGATTTGGCAACACCACGAAGAATGTGGACTTCTTCCTGCGTGACCTGCGCACGGTTGAAAAGCTGGTTAAGGCGCGGCATGAGCTTCTTGGGCGCGGCCGGGTCCAGAAAGCCGATGTCCACCAGCGAACGCTCCCAGTGGTCCAACAGGCCGGCCACGGCCTGGGCATCGGCAAACACCGGCGCGGCGGTGGACGGCTGCACCGCAAACCCGCCCAGCGCCATGCGCCATTCATAGGCAATCACCTGGATCGCCGCGCCCAGGTTCAGCGAGCCAAACGCGGGGTTGGTGGGAATGCTCAGGCAGGTGTGGCAGCGGTACACATCCTCGTTGGCCATGCCAAACCGCTCGGAGCCGAACAGGAAGGCCACGCTGTGGCCCTGCGGTGCCAGCGCCGCAAAATGCTCACGCGGCGCCAGCGTGGGCGGGCCGAAGTCGCGCGGCGTCATGGCGGTGGCGCACAGGTGGGTCACGCCGTCCAGCGCCTCGTCCAGCGTGGCCACGATGCGCGCGTTGTTCAGCACGTCCAGCGCCCCGCTGGCGCGCTGGATGGTTTCCTCGCGGCGCAGCACGTTGTCCCATCGTGGGGCCACCAGCACCAGGTCGGCAAAACCCATGACCTTCATGGCGCGTGCCGCAGCGCCCACATTGCCTGCGTGGCTGGTGTTGATGAGGATGAAACGCGTTGAATTCGGGGTCTGCATGGGGGTGGATTGTCGCTTTATGGGAAAATGCGTTCCACTCGCGCGCCCGCATCGCCGGAACGCCCCCTCCCGCTCTTAAAACAATTTATGTCGTCCCCCAACCTGCACCCCATGCTCAACGTGGCCATCAAGGCCGCCCGCGCCGCCGGCGCCATCATCAACCGCGCCGCGCTGGACGTTGAAGCCGTTCGCATCTCGCAAAAGCAGGTCAATGACTTCGTCACCGAAGTCGACCACGCCAGTGAAGCCGCCATCATCGAAACGCTGCTCACCGCGTACCCGGGGCACGGCATCCTGGCCGAAGAATCGGGCAGCGAGCACGGCAACAAGGGTTCAGACCACATCTGGATCATTGACCCGCTGGACGGCACCACCAACTTCATCCACGGCTTTCCGGTCTATTGCGTGAGCATTGCGCTGGCCGTGCGCGGCAAGGTCGAGCAGGCCGTGATTTTTGACCCCAGCCGCAACGACCTGTTCACCGCCACCAAGGGCCGCGGCGCCTTCATGAACGACCGGCGCCTGCGCGTGAGCAAGCGCACCGAGCTCAAGCAGTGCCTGATCTCCACCGGCTTTCCGTTCCGCCC
>JBEIPU010000028.1:0-29429 GCA_040376925.1 Caenimonas sp.
TCCGTCACCACCGACAGCGGCACGTTGGCCAGCAGGTTCAAGCCCGGCTTTATGCCCGACAGCACGGCGAAGCCGCCCACGCCCGCAATGCCCATGGCAATGCCGATGGGCACACGCAGGGCCATGAGCGCGAACATGCCCACAAAGCCCAGCAGGGCGACCAGGTCACGATCCATGGGCGTCCCCGGTGTCGTTGAGCGACACGGCCCGGCCCTGCCACAGCTGCACGATGCGCACCAGCGCCAGCAACGCCGCCACGCCCGCGCCCACCGCTGCCACCGCATAAAACCACACCAGCGGCAGGCGCAGGTCCATGGTGCCCTGGGTGCCGGTGCCCGCCACCTTGACCCAGACCATGTACGCCAGCGGCGCCAGGAAGGCGAGTGTGACGGTGGTGGCCGCAATGTCCAGCCAGCGGCGAGCGCCGGGCAACAGGTGCTCCCACACGATGTCCACGCAGATGTGGCTGCCGTAGTAGGTGGCCAGCGCCACACCCCAGAACAGCGCAATGCCCTGCAGCATGCGCGAGCCGTCAAACCAGTCGGGGATGGACAGGCTGAACAGGTCGCGCAGGATCACGTTGCCGGCCGTGAGCAGCGCAATGGCCAGCAGGAAAAAAGCGGCCACCGTCTCGGTGGCCGAAAGGAGGCGTTTCATCAGTCAGGCTTGTCCGTCAGCGTCTCAGTCCTTGCGGGCGGCCAGCTCTTTGCGCAGGTCGTCCAGCGCCTGCTTGCCGTTCACACCCACCTTGTCGGCGCTGGCCGTCCAGGTGGCGTACAGCGGCTCGGCGGCCTTCTTCCATGCGTCCAGCTGGGCGGGCGTGAGCTTGACAATGGTGTGACCCGGCGTCTTTTCCAGTTTGCCCTGGCCGGAGTCTTCGTCGTCGCCCCAGGCGGCGCCGACCTTGCCGGCCCATTCGTTGTTGCAGTGGTCGTCAATCACCTTCTTCTGGCCGGCGGCCAGCTTGTCGTACCAGCCCTTGTTCATGACCCAGACGAAGTTGGACGCGTACAGGCGCATGTCGGTGTGGAACTTCGTCGCCTTGTCAATGCCGAAGGTGATGATCGAACCCCAGGGGAACGACAGCGCATCGGCCACGCCCTTGTCCAGCGCGTCGCGCGCCTCGGGCGCGGACACCTGCACGTTGGTGCCGCCCAGCAAGCTCATGAAGGCGGCGTTGGTGCCGTTGGACGAGCGCATCTTCATGCCCTTGATCTGGCTGGGCTCGGTGATGGGCTTCTTGGCGTGCAGCGTGCCCACGTGCAGGTGGGCAAAGCACAGCTTCACGTCCTTCATTTCATTGGTGGCGTACTTGCGGTACCAGGCGTCCAGCGCGGCCGAGCCGGGGCCGGGCTTGTTGATCAGGAAGGGCAGCTCGCCCACGGCGATCATCGGGAAGCGGCCGGCCTGGTAGCCGGGGTTGACCCAGGTCATGTCGGCAATGCCGTCGCGCGCCATGTCGTAATGGTCGGCGGCCTTGCCCAGCTGCTGGGCGGGAAAGAAGGCGATCTTGATCGAGCCCTTGGACGCGGCTTCCACCGATTTGGCCCAGGGCTCAAAGCCGGTTTTGGCCAGCGGGTGCGTGCCGGGCAGCCAGTGTGCGAACTTCAGTTCAACGGGCTTGTCCTGGGCTTGGGCGCCCAGGGCGCAGGCGGCGAGCGCGGCAATGGCAGCGGCGCGCAGGGTGAGGCTAAAGCGGGAAGTCATGAACAGTCTCCTTTCGTTATGGAAAATAATCAAATCATTGTCGAATCATCGTCACTTCAGCCAGCAGGTGTAATGGTGTTTTCCCGCTGCTGTGGCGTGGCCCAGAACACCGGCCGCCCCGTCGCGCTTTTCTGGTGCACGGTGTTCAGCTTGCCTTCTGGGTCGGCCAGCGTGGCCTTCAGCGCCGCCTGCAGCTGGGTGGCGGCGCTGGCCACGTCCAGCTGGCCTGCCAGCGCCGGCGCCACCAGCGTCTGCCACAGCCGGGCGTAGTTCTGGCGGCCGCGCACCTGCGTGTCGCCATAGCCCTTGAGCACCTGCGGCAGCCCGGCCAGGGCCAGTGCCAGCGCGGGCGACAGCGGCAGCACCTGCTGCATGGCACCCAGCCAGGCGGCCAGGGCCTCATGCTCCTGCGCGTAGCGCAGCGAGCGCGGGCGCAGCGGCCGCAGGCGCGCCAGAAAGCGCAGCATCAGGTAGCCCCACAGGCTGGTGGAGCGGATGTGCAGCCCCGTGTGCTTGCCCATCCAGCCGCGCCGGTGTGCCAGGGCCAGCAGGCGTGCACCGACGGCGCGCGGCAGCACCGCGGCCACTTCGTCAAAACCGGGCTTGAAATGCTCGGTGATGCGCACCACGTCGCCGCTGGCGGCCTGCGCCTCGGCGCGCACGCGTTCGTAGCGGCTGCGCCGGGTCTTGAGGTCCGCCACGCGGATCACGTCTTCAAAGCACATCCACAGCGCAAGCTGGCGCACGGCTTCCTCCAGCGCGGCGGCGGATTGCGCGGGCGCAGCGGCTGACAGCGCGGCCACATGCGCCAGGTACTGCTGCGCGTAGGCCTCGTCCTGAAAATCGCGGCAGCGGTCGGCGCCGTGCACGGCCAGCGCCTGCACAGCCGGGGGCACCGCCAGCGCCGGCGCGGCCTGCGGGTGAGCCGCCGCATCAAACGCCGCGGCAAAGCCCGCCAGGCTGGCCTGCACGCCCTTGCCCGATTCGCGGATCACCGCCTCGCAGGTTTCGCGCGACCAGGGCAGCACGCCCGCGCCGGCCAGCGCGCCAAACATCACGGCCGACACCACGGTGCCGCTTTGCACCGTCACGGCCTCCATGTCGAACAGCACGGCGCGCGCGGCCAGCGCCCGGGCGGCGGCCTGCAGGCGCTGCGGGTCCTGGCGGCCGTCGGCCATGTGCATCTTTTCGATGGTGGTGTACACGCGGTGGGTGGACGCAATGAGCGTGGTGCGGCCGGTGACAAAGCCGCGCTCGACCATGCGCGCGGCCTCCAGCAGCTCGCTGGCCACCACCACGTCCACACAGCCGGGCAGCGGCGTCAGGGCAAACACCGGCGTGCCCGCCTGTGCAGGCAACGGTGCGCGCAACAGCTCGATGTAGTAGCTGGTCGCGCCGGTGCGCTGCGCCACGCCGGGTACCGAGGTGGCCTGCACGGGCAGGCCGCTTTCCAGAGCGCACTGCACCAGCCAGTCGGCCAGCACGCCGCCGCCTTCGCCGCCGAGCGCGGCCACCAGGATGCAATAGGGGGTTTGTTGTGCGCTCATGCGGGTTGCAGCAATCCAATAAAGAACCGGTTGAGCCGGTCGGTCAGGCGGTCCCAGGCGCTGGGGTGCGTGACGATTTCAATCTTGTGAAAGCTCGGGCACAGCACGGCCGCGTCGGCCACCTCTCCGCACAGGCCGCAGCCCACGCAGCCGTTGGTGACATGCGCCACGGGTTCCCGCTTGAGCGGGTCGGTGGACGGCTTGACGGTGAGCGTGGGGCAACCCGACAGGCGGATGCAGGAATGGTCGCCGGTACAGGTGTCTTCGTCCACGCCGTAGCGGGTGCGCACGGTGCGCAAGCCTTCTTTCAGGCGGCGCGCGCGGATGGGTTTCAGGCGCCGCTGGCGTTCCAGCTGGCATTCGCCCTCGGCAATCACCACCTTCAGGCCTTTGAAGGGCGACTCAATCGCTTCCTTCAACACGTCGCGCACGCGGCTCACACGGTAGTTGTGCACGGTCTTGAGCCACTTCACGCCCATGCCTTTGAGCGTGTTTTCAATCGTCATCTCGTCGCCGGTGGCACTCGACCCCTCAGCCACCCGCTTGGCCTCGGACTGCGGCGTGGACATGGTCTCCTGCGTGCCGGTGGCCGATGTGTAGCCATTCTTCATGATCACCAGCACACCGTCGCCCTTGTTCAGCAGGGCCGACGACACCCCCGAGAGCAGGCCGTTGTGCCAGAAGCCCCCGTCGCCCATGATGGCCACGGGCCGCTTGGCCGAGAAGTTCTTGACCGCCGCGCTGGACGCCATGCTCATGCCGTAGCCCAGGATGGAGTTGCCGAATGAGAACGGCTCGAAGGTGGCGAACGAATGGCAGCCGATGTCGGTGGAAATGTGCAGCTTGCCCACCTCGCGCTCCACCAGCTTCAACGCCGCAAACACGGGCCGCTCGGGGCAGCCGGTGCAGAAGTTCGGCGGGCGCGCGGGCACCATGTCGCCCAGCTCGGCCGCGGCCTGCGCGCGCACCGTGGCCAGCTCGGTACCGTACTGGCGGCCGGCGGTGGTGTCGATGTGCGGCGCATGCTCGCCCACGAAGGCGACCAGCCCCTTCAGGATGACCTCGGCCGTGTATTCGCCGCCCATGATGAGCAGGTCCTTGCCGTGCAGGCGGGTTTGCAGGTCGGCGCGGCGCAGCAGCGTGGCAATGTCCTGCTCGATGAATTCGGGCTGGCCTTCTTCAATCACCATCACCGCGCGCTTGCCCGCACAGAAGCGTTCAATCTGCTGCGGCACCAGCGGGTACACCACGTTCAGCACCATGAGCGGGATCTGCGTATTGCCGGCGCTGTCGGCCAGGCCGGCCTGCTGCAGCGCGCGGATGGTGGTGTTGTACAGGCCGCCCTGCACGATCAGGCCCACGCTATCGTGGCGGCCATCAAAGAACTCGTTCAGGCCCTGTTCCTCAATGAACTTGCGCGCCGCGGGCATGCGCACCTCGTACTTGAGCTTTTCATGGCGGAAGGTCGCGGGCGGGTGCGACAGCCGGTCGTAGCTGAACGACGCGGCCTGCTGCTGCAGGTGGCGGCTGGAGATGGCGGGCGCGATGTTGTCGCTGGCGGTGAAGCTGCCGCGTACATGGCAGGTGCGGATGCGCAGCTCCATCATCACCGGCGTGCTGGACGCCTCGGACAGCTCAAAGCCCTTTTCCACCATGCTCACGATGCTGGGCAGGTTGGGCCGCGGGTCCATCAGCCACAGCGCGGATTTGAGCGCAAACGCATGGGTGCGCTCCTGGATCACGCTGGCGCCTTCGCCGTAATCCTCGCCCACCACAATCAGCGCGCCGCCCATGATGCCGGGGGACGCCAGGTTGCTCAAAGCGTCAGACGCCACATTGGTGCCCACCACCGACTTCCACGTGACCGCGCCGCGCACCGGGTACATGATGGACGCGGCCAGCATGGCGGCGGCGGAGCTTTCGTTGGTGCAGGCTTCCACATGCACGCCCAGTTCGTCCAGGTAATCGCGTGACTGCACCATCACATCCAGCAGGTGCGAGATGGGCGAGCCCTGGTAACCGCCCACGTAAGTCACGCCCGACTGCAGCAGCGCCTTGGTCACGGCCAGGATGCCTTCGCCATGGAAGGTCTGGCCGGCGCCCAGCTTCAGCGCCTGGATTTCATCGTGGAATGAGCGCTCCAAGAGCGTGTCTCCTTTTATGCGTAGGCCGCCAATCTAGGCAAACCCGGCCCATTTGGCGAATGGATTGTTTTGATGCCGGCCATTCACGGCATGGATAATCAGGGCAGACCCTGACGCCGCATTCCACCTTGTGAACTTCACGCCATGAACTTCCGCCAGCTCGACCTGAACCTGCTGCGCGTGCTGGCCGCCATCCACCGCACGGGCTCGGTCACGGCGGCCGGCCGCGCGCTGGCCCTGTCACAGCCCGCCACCAGCAATGCGCTGGCGCGGCTGCGCGACTATTTTTCAGACGACCTGTTTGTGCGCTCGCCCGCCGGCCTCAAGCCCACGCGGCTGTGCGAGCGCGTGGCGCCCGACGTGGCTGCCTGGCTGCAGGCGCTGGAGGCGGTGGTCACGGGCCGCGAGGACTTTGACCCCGAGCGCAGCGACATGCACTGGCGCCTGTCGCTGTCGGACCTGGGCGAGATGATGTTCCTGGCGCCGCTGGCCACGGCCCTGCGCGCGCATGCGCCGCGCACGCGCCTGTCCAACGTGTCGGTGGCGGCGGCCGATGTGCCCGCCGCGCTGGAGGCGCGTGACATCGACTTCGCCATCGGCATCCTGCAGCCGCGCCACCGCGGGGTACGCTCGGAGCTGCTGTTTCGTGAACAGTATGTGGCCATGACCTCATCGGCCTGGCGCCCGCCCGCGGGCCGCGCCGGGGCGACCTTGACGATGCAGCAGCTGGCCGCGTCGTCGCTGGTGGTGGCCTCGCCCACGGCCACCTTCCACAGCAGCGTGGAACAGATGCTGGTGCGCCTGAAGCTGGCCGACCGCGTGGCCGTGCGCGCGCGCCATTTCGGCGCGCTGCCCGACCTGGCGCTGAACACCGACCTGCTGACCATCGTGCCGCAGATGTACGCCGCCAACCTGGTGCAGCGCCATGACCTGCGCGTGTGGAACCTGCCGCGCGCGGCGGCACCGGCCTATGAGGTGCGGCTGGTGTGGCACGCCAGCACCGCACAGGACCCGGCGCAGCAGTGGATCCGTGCGCAGGTGCATGCGCTGTTTGGCCGCGCCTGACCCCTGCCGTGATTGGCTACCATGGGCGCCATGACCCACGATCTCTTCAGGCAGGACGCCTACCTCACCGAATGCACCGCCACCGTGACCGCCGTGACCGAGCTGGGCATCGTGCTGGACCGCACCGTGTTCTATCCGCTGGGCGGCGGGCAGGCCGGCGACGCCGGTGTGCTGGTGCTGGCCGGTGGCAGCCAGATCACCATCGCCGACACCCGCAAGGCCAAGGACCCCGAGGGTCAGCCCACGGCCGACATCGTGCATGTGCCCGCGCCGGGGCAGGAAGCCGCCCTGTCCGCGCTCACACCAGGCAGCCAGGTCACCGCCCGCATCGACTGGGTGCGCCGCCACAAGCTCATGCGCTTTCACACTGCCACGCACCTGCTGTGCCGCGTGGTGCCGCAGCTGGTCAATGGCTGCTCCATCACCCCCGAGTACGCGCGCATGGACTTCAACATGACCGACCCGCTGGACAAGGACGCGCTGACCCAGGGTATCGCGGCGCTGGTGGCCGCGGCCCACCCGGTCACCGTGGGCAGCATCACCGACGCCGAGCTGGACGCCAACCCGGCCCTGGTCAAGAGCATGAGCGTGAGCCCGCCGCGCGGCAGCGGCGTGGTGCGCACCATCAGGATTGGCAACACCGCCGACGCGGTGGACCTGCAGCCCTGTGGCGGCACCCATGTGGCCAACACCCGCGAAATAGGCGCGGTGGTGGTGACCAAAATCGAGAAAAAGAGCGCCACGACCCGGCGCGTGGTGCTGGCGTTTGCCTGACGCCCGGCCACCCTGCGTGGAACTTAACACTGTCCAAGTGCTCCCAAACCTGCCATGACATTGCCCCGTTTCGCCTTTGCCCTTGCCGCCGCTGCGGTCCTGACCGTCGCCCACGCGCAGACTGGCGCCGGCACGGCTGCGAAGTCAGTGGTCACCACCGACCAGGTGCGCGCCGAGCTGATGGCCCATGCGCCCGAGGGCGTGGAGCCCGGCAAGCCGGTCTGGGTGGGCCTGCAGATCACCCACAAGCCCGAATGGCACACCTACTGGAAGAACTCCGGCGATTCTGGCCTGCCCACGGTGCTGGAATGGACGCTGCCCGCGGGCGTGACCGCCGGCGACATCGCCTGGCCCACGCCGAAAAAAATCCCCATCGGCACGCTGGCCAATTACGGCTATGAAAACACCGTGCTGCTGCCGGTGCCGCTGACCATCACCCCCCAATTCAAGCCCGGCCTGCTGTCGGGCGAGCTGGACATCAGGCTCAAGGCCGCCTGGCTGGTCTGCAAGAAGGAATGCATTCCTGAAGAAGGCGAGTTCACGCTCAAGCTGCCGGTCAAGAGCACCACAGCCCTCAACGGTGCCGCTTTTGACGCCGCGTTCAAGGCCCAGCCCCAACCCTTGGCTGCAGACACCACCGTGCGCCCCGGCAGCCAGGTGCAGATTGACGGCAACGCCATCAAGCTCACCGTGCACAACCTGCCTGTGTCGCTGCGCGGCAAGACGCTGGACGTGTTCCCTGAAACACCCGAGGTGATTGAAACCGCCGCCACGCCCACCCAGGGCTGGACGGGCGCGGTGTGGACAGCCAGCGTGCCACTGTCGGCCCAGCGCAGCAACAGCCCGTCGGTCATGCCGTTTGTGCTGGCGTCAGGCGCCGAGGCGTACCGGGCCGAGCTGAAAGTACTGGGCACCTGGCCCGCGGTCGCCGCAGCCGCCACGGTGTCGCCCGCGCTGGACGCAGCACTGAAGGCCAACGCGGCCCAGGCCGCCAGCGCACCGTCATTGACGCTGGCCGCCGCCTTGCTGGGCGCGCTGATCGGCGGGCTGATCCTGAACCTGATGCCCTGCGTGTTTCCGGTGCTGGCGATCAAGGTGGTGGGCTTTACCCGGCATGCGGATGATGCGCGCGCCCACCGCCGCGCCGGCGTGGCCTATACCGCCGGCGTGATCGTGTCGTTCATGGCGCTGGGGGCCTTGATGCTGGGTCTGCGCGCAGCCGGTGAATCCATCGGCTGGGGCTTTCAGCTGCAGTCGCCCGCGGTGGTGGCGGCGCTGGCGGCGCTGTTCACCGTCATCGGACTGAACCTGGCGGGTGTGTTCGAGTTCGGCAGCCTGCTGCCGTCCGGCGTGGCGTCGCTGCAGGCGAAAAACCCCACGCTCGATTCATTCCTGTCGGGTGTGCTGGCCGTGGCCATTGCGTCGCCCTGCACCGCGCCGTTCATGGGCGCATCGCTGGGCTTTGCCGTGGGGCTGCCGGCGGCGCAGGCGCTGGCGGTGTTTGCCGCCATCGGCGTGGGCATGGCCCTGCCCTACCTGCTGGCCAGCTGGGTGCCGGCGGTGGCGCGGGCGCTGCCGCGCCCGGGCGCGTGGATGGACACCTTCCGCAGGCTCATGGCGTTCCCGATGTTTGCCACGGTCGCCTGGCTGGTCTGGGTACTGGGCCAGCAAAGCGGCATCGACGGCGCAGGCGCGCTGCTGGCGCTGCTGGTGGCCCTGAGCATGGTGGTGTGGGCGCTGACGCTGCGCGGCACGACGCGGGTGGCGCTGGGCACCGTGTCGGTGCTGCTGCTGGGCGCGCTGGCCTGGGGCGCGGGCGGCTACATCACCCAGGGCCAGGCGGCCACGGGCACGGTCGCCGCCGATGCGCGCTGGCAGCCCTGGGCACCCGGGCGCGTGGAGCAGCTGGTGGACGCGGGCCAGCCGGTGTTCGTGGACTTCACCGCCGCGTGGTGCGTGACCTGCCAGTACAACAAGAAGACCACGCTCGCCCACGGGGAAGTGCTTGCCGACCTGGCCGCCAAAAACGTAGCATTGCTGCGCGCCGACTGGACGCGGCGCGACCCGGCCATCACCGCCGCGCTGGCCCAGCTGGGCCGCAACGGCGTGCCGGTGTATGTGTTCTACAAGAAAGGCAGCCCGCCCGTGGTGCTGTCCGAGGTCCTGGGGGTGGAGGAAGTTCGCTCTGTCATTGCCAAGCTTTAGGAGATTTCCGATGTTGCGCCGTACCCTCTTTGCCCTGACCGCCCTGGCCTTCGCTGCGGGCGCCCAAGCCGCTGCCAGCGTGGGCCAGCCCGCGCCCGACTTCACCCTGAAGGACGCCACGGGCAAGACCGTGAAGCTGTCCGACTACAAGGGCAAGCATGTGGTGCTGGAATGGACCAACCCCGGCTGCCCGTTTGTGCAGAAGCACTACAACAGCGGCAACATGCCCGCCACGCAGAAAGACGCCACGGGCAAGGGCGTGGTGTGGCTGGCCATCAACAGCACCGAAAAAGCCAGCCGCGACTACCTGGAGCCCGCCAAACTGGTGGCCTGGAAGCAGGAGCGCAAGTCCGCCCCCAGCGCCATCCTGATGGACGAGGAAGGCACTGTGGGCAAGAGCTACGGCGCGCGCACCACGCCGCACATGTACATCGTCAACCCGCAGGGCCAGCTGATCTACGCGGGCGGCATCGACAGCATCCCATCGGCAAGCGCCGCCGACATTGCCAAGGCCACCAACTACGTGAAGACCGGCCTGGGCGAAGCCCTGGCCGGCAAGCCGCTCACGGCGGCCAGCACGCAGCCGTACGGCTGCAGCATCAAGTACAAGTCCTGAACCGGCGGCGGCCCGCGCATGCGTACACTGCACGCATGAGCACCGTCAGCGAACTGCGTCGCATCCTTGGCACCTGCAAGACGATTGCGGTCGTGGGCCTGTCGCCGCAATGGCACAGGCCCAGTTTCTTTGCAGCCAAGTACATGCAGTCGCACGGCTACCGGATCGTGCCGGTCAACCCCGCGGCCACCGAGATCCTCGGTGAGCGCTGCTACCCCAGCGTGACGGCGGCGGCGCAGCATCACACCATCGACATGGTGGACTGCTTTCGCAAGAGCGCCGACATCCCGCCCATTGCCGACGAGGCGATCGCCATCGGCGCCAGATGCCTGTGGCTGCAGCTGGGCGTCATCCATGAAGCCGCCGCGCAGAAGGCCCGTGATGCCGGGCTGGACGTGGTGATGGACCACTGCGTGAAGATCGAGCACGCCCGGCTGTTTGGCGGCCTGGGCTGGTTTGGCGTGAACACCGGCGTGATTTCTTCGCGGCGGCCGCAGCAGTTGCCGTATTGAAAATGCAGGCGGTTACTTCTCTCGCGGCTTCGCGGCAGGCGGTGCCCGGCGGGGGCTCACACTGCGGTGGTTTTCGTTTCGCGAAAACTCCGCTGCGATGCTCGGGGGCCTGTGGCCCCGGAGCGGCCTGCAAGGCCAAGGCAGTCGCCGCAGGCGACCGCTTTAGTGAAGCGTTGACGGGGGTCCGCGCACGCCTTTGTCGCGCGGTGCCGCAAATGCCCCAGGAACTACAAGCATGACCCAGGACAGAAACTACGGCTTCGGCACCAGAGCCATCCACGCCGGCGCCACCCCGGACCCGGCCACCGGTGCGCGGGCCACGCCGATCCACCAGACCACCAGCTTCGTGTTTGACAGCGCCGAGCATGCCGCCAGCCTGTTCAACCTGCAGACCTTCGGCAATGTGTACAGCCGCATCAGCAACCCGACGGTGGCGGTGCTGGAAGAACGCGTGGCGTCGCTGGAGGGTGGCCGCGCCGCGCTGGCCTGTGCGACCGGCATGGCGGCGCAAATGACCGCGCTTCTGGCCATCCTGAAAGCAGGAGACCACATCGTGGCGGCATCCACGTTGTATGGCGGCACGGTGGGGCAGCTGGGCATCGGCTTCTCGCGCCTGGGCATAGAGACCACCTTCGTGGACCCGCAAGACCCCGACAACTTCCGCCGCGCCATCCGGCCCAACACGCGGGCGGTGTACGGCGAGACACTGGGCAACCCGCTGGTGAACGTGTTTGACATCGAACCAGTGGCCGCGATCGCGCATGAGCACGGCCTGCCGCTGGTGATCGACAACACGGTGGCCAGCCCCTACCTGTGCAACCCGTTTGCCTTTGGCGCCGACATCGTCGTGCACAGCGCTACCAAATACCTGGGCGGGCACGGCACCACCATGGCGGGGGTGGTGGTGGAGTCGGGCAGGTTTGACTGGGGCTCGGCGCTGTCCGCACCCAAATTCCCGGACATGCTGGAGCCCAGCCAGGCCTACCACGGCGTGAAGTTCTACGAGACGTTTGGCGACTTTGGCTACACCATGAAGGCGCGCATGGAGGTCAACCGCACCTTCGGTGCCAGCCTGTCGCCGCTGAACGCCTGGCTGATTTTGCAGGGCATCGAGACCCTGCACCTGCGCATGCAGGCGCATTGCCGCAACGCGCTGGCCGTGGCGCAGTTCCTGAGCGACCATCCACTGGTCAGCTGGGTCAACTACCCGGGTCTGAGCAGTTCGCCCCACCATGCGCTGGCGCGCAGGCAGTTCCGCGCGATCGACGGCGCGCCGGGCTGCTCGGGCATCCTGACATTCGGCATCCGGGCCGCCGACCCGGCGCGCGCGGGCGAGCGCTTCATCGACGCCTGCGAATTCATGAGCCACCTGGCCAACATCGGCGACGCCAAGACGCTGGTGATCCACCCGGCATCCACCACACACCGCCAGCTGGACGCGGCCGACCTGGCGCGCGCGGGCGTGCGGCCCGACATGATCCGCCTGTCGGTGGGCATTGAGGACGCCGACGACATCCTGTGGGACATCGACCAGGCGCTGCGCCGCGCCGTGTAGGAGGCCTGCAGCGCCATGCAAATCGACCCCGACCTGCACGACTTCATCGACCAGCAGCGCAGCGCGCTGCCGCCGCCGCGCGACCCCACCGACATGGCCGCGCAGGTGCAGCGCTATGCCGCCTTGTCGCGCCGCCTGCCGTCGGTGCTGGTGCCGGTAACCAGCGGCGACTTCAAGCTGCGCCCCGGCGGCAAGGCGCTGCCCGCACGCATGCACTGGCCCACGGGCGCGCAGGCGCCGGTGCTGATGGCCTGGTTCGTGGGCGGCGCCTGGGCCGCGGGCGACCTGGACACGCACGACGGCCTGTGCCGCCAGCTCGCGCACGACCTGGGCGTGGCGGTGGCGTGCGTGCAGCTGCCCGTTGCCGCGGGCAGCGCGCTGCTGCAAAGCAGCGAATCGGCGCTGCTGGCGCTGCGCACCCTGGCCGAGGGCCGCACCAAGCTGGGCGTGCAGCCCGCGCGGCTGCTGGTGGGCGGCGATGGCAGCGGCGGCCATGCCGCGCTGCAGGCCGCCTGGCGCCTGGCGCGCATGCAGCCGGGCAGCGTGGACGCGGTGCTGGGCCTGTGCCCGCTGGTCAAGCCCGACTTCAACACCGCCAGCTACATCCGCTGCGCGACCTCGCCGGTGTTCTCGCGCACCGACGCCATCCGCGCCTGGCACGGCTTTTTGCAGGGCCAGTGGGACCTGTGGGACGAGCGCGCCGTGCTGATGCATGGAAACGCCCCCATCGACAACCCGCCGGTCACGGTGCTGGTGGCGGCCGAACAGGACGTGGCCCATGACGACGCCATACAGCTGCACGACTGGCTGCGCATGGTGGGCGCGCGCTGCGAATTCCTGGGCGCGCCGCGCATGACGCACGACTTCGCGCGCATGCAGCACGCAAGCGACAAGGCGCGCAAGCTGATGAAAGATGCGCTGGGCGCGTTTGCCGAGATTGCCGGGCTTACCCCGTAAGGCAAAGCCCATGCGCCTGCCACAATAGGCGCATGAGCTTCGCACCCTTGCAAAACGACACCTTCCTTCGCGCCTGCTGGCGCCTTGCCACCCCCCACACCCCCGTCTGGCTGATGCGCCAGGCCGGGCGCTACCTGCCCGAATACCGCGCCACGCGCGCGCAGGCCGGCAGCTTCATGGGCCTGGCCACCAACACCGACTACGCGACCGAAGTCACGCTGCAGCCGCTGGAACGCTACCCGCTGGACGCAGCCATTTTGTTCAGCGACATCCTGACCGTGCCCGACGCCATGGGCCTGGGCCTGAGCTTTGCATTGGGCGAGGGGCCGAAGTTCGCATCACCCGTGCGCGACGAGGCCGCCGTCAAGGCGCTGCAGGTGCCGGACCTGAACAAGCTGAAATATGTGTTTGATGCTGTCACGTCCATCCGCCGCGCGCTGAACGGCCGCGTGCCGCTGATCGGCTTTTCAGGCAGCCCCTGGACGCTGGCGTGCTACATGGTCGAAGGCGCGGGCTCGGACGACTACCGCCTGGTCAAGACCATGCTGTACAGCCGCCCGGACCTGATGCACCACATGCTGGCCATCAATGCCGATGCCGTAGCCGCCTACCTGAATGCCCAGATCGACGCGGGCGCCCAGGCCGTGATGATTTTTGACAGCTGGGGTGGCGTGCTGGCCGACGGCGCGTTCCAGGCCTTCAGCCTGGCCTACACAGCGCGCGTGCTGGCCCAGCTCAAGCGCGAGCACGACGGCGTGAAGATCCCGCGCATTGTGTTCACCAAGGGTGGCGGCCAGTGGCTTTCGCAGATGCAGGCACTGGACTGCGAGGTGCTGGGCCTGGACTGGACGGTGAACCTGGCGCAGGCGCGCGCGCTGGTGGGCCACACCCATGCGCTGCAAGGCAACCTGGACCCGAACGTGCTGTTTGCCCCGCCCGATCAGGTGGCCGCCGAGGCCCGCAAGGTGCTGGACGCGTTTGGCGCGCCGCACCGCGGCGACGGCGCTGGGGCCGGCCACATCTTCAACCTGGGCCACGGCATCAGCCAGCACACACCGCCCGAACACGTCACGGCCCTGGTTGAGGCGGTGCATGCGCACTCGCGGCACATGCGGCGTTGAATCGCCTGTCACACGCCCGTCATCAGGGAGTACCCTAGGTCTGGCGCTTTGCAAAAACTTTGCCAGCGCGCTTGACTTATGCACAAAAGTTGTGTTGCGGCGCGCAAAAAATTTGTCATCGCGCCCGCAGTTGCTATGAATCCAATAGCGCGCGTAAGTGGTTGATTTATATAGGCTTATGCGTTTGCTTTTTTTGGAGGCAATTTAGCCAAAGCCTTGATTTTCAAGGCTTCGGAGCGCGTCATGACACGATATCAACAAAGTTATCCACAGAAACACTGAATCACTGTCAAATCGTTTGTGAATCAATGACTTAAGGCGCGTTTCGACAGTTGACCTTAAGAAAAACCCTTAACCAACACCCCTGTCATGCCGCACCGCCTGGCCGTCCTGGTTGCCACGCCGGCCCACAGCTCGATCCGTGGGCCACTGAGCTATCGAAGTGAGTTGCCACTCGCGCCCGGTACGCTGGTGCGAGTACCCCTGGGCCGCCGCGAAGTGCTCGGGCTGGTATGGGACAGCAGCGACGGCGCGGGTGATGACAGGCTGGAAATGGAAGACAAGCCCATATTGGGTGCGTTGGAGGGCATCCCCCCGCTGGCCGCGGCCTGGAGACAACTGGTTACTTTCTCCGCGAATTATTACCAGCGCAGCATGGGAGAGGTGGCGCTGGCGGCGCTGCCGCCGCAGCTTCGTGGCCTGAGCGCCCTGCAGCTGGCGCGGCGGCTTCGGCGCAAGCCGGCAGAAGCGACGGCACCCGCTGCCGATGCCGCCGCCGATGTCACAAAAGGTGTCGCGCTGTCGGCCGAACAGGCCCAAGCGCTGGGCCAGATCGCCACCCAGCCCGGCCCCTTCCTGGTCTATGGCGCCACGGGCAGCGGCAAGACCGAGGTGTACCTGCAGGCCGTGCAGGCCCTGCTGGAAAGCAGCCCGCAGGCCCAGGCATTGGTGATGGTGCCGGAGATCAACCTCACGCCGCAGCTGGAGTCGCGCTTTGTTGCGCGGTTTGGCACCGATGCCGTGGTGTCGCTGCACAGCGGCATGACCAACCCGCAGCGCCTCAAGAGCTGGCTGGCCGCGCACACCGGCGCCGCGCGCATCGTGCTGGGCACGCGCATGGCGGTGTTTGCTTCCCTGCCCGCGTTAGGCCTGATCGTGGTGGACGAAGAGCATGACCCCAGCTACAAGCAGCAGGAAGGCGCGCGCTATTCGGCGCGTGACCTGGCCGTGTACCGCGGCAAGCTTGAAGGCGCCCGGGTGCTGCTGGGCTCGGCCACGCCGTCGCTGGAAAGCTGGCAGGCCAGCGAGAAAGGCCGCTACCAGCGCCTGGCCATGCCCTCGCGCATTGGCAGCGGCCAGCTGCCGGCGGTGAAGCTGGTGGACATGAACCTGCAGCCGCCCAAGACCGTGTTTTCAGTGCAGCTGCTGGAGGCCATCCGCCAGCGCCTGTCGCGCGGCGAGCAATCCCTGGTATTTCTGAACCGGCGCGGCTACGCACCGGTGCTGGCCTGCAATGCCTGCGACTGGAAGAGCGAATGCCCGCACTGCAGCGCCTACCGCGTGTTCCACAAGATCGACCGTACGCTGCGCTGCCACCACTGCGGCTTCACCGAGCGCGTGCCACGCGCCTGCCCGGCCTGCGGCAATGTGGACATCGCGCCGCTGGGCCGCGGCACCGAGCGGCTGGAAGAGCACCTGGCCGAGCTGCTGGCGGACACCCGCAACGCGCAGGGCGAGCCGGTGCGCATTGCCCGCATGGACGCCGACACCACGCGGCTCAAAGGCTCGCTGGAATCGCAGCTGGCCCGGGTGCATGCGGGCGCGGTGGACGTGCTGGTGGGCACGCAGATGATCACCAAGGGCCATGACTTTCGTCGCATCACGCTGGTGGCCGCGGTGAACGCCGATGCAGCGCTTTTTTCCAGCGACTTTCGCGCGCCCGAGCGCCTGTTTGGCCTGCTGATGCAGGCCGCGGGCCGCGCCGGGCGCGACGCCGCCCAGGCCGGTGCAAGCGAGATGTGGGTACAGACCTGGCACCCCACGCACCCCTTGTTTGGCGCCCTGCGCCGCCACGACTACCCGGCGTTTGCCGCGCAGCAGCTCAAGGAGCGCGAGGAAGCCGGCATGCCGCCGTTTTCATTCCAGGCGCTGGTGCGCGCCGAGGCGCGCACGCAGGAGGCCGCGCAGGCCTTCCTGAACGCCGCCAGCGCGGCGGCACAGGACGTGCCTGCGTATGAACACGTCACGCTGTACCCGGCCGTGCCCATGAGCGTGCAGCGTGTGGCCAATGTGGAACGCGCGCAGATGCTGGTGGAAAGCGCATCGCGCGCCGCGCTGCAGCGCTTTCTGGCGCACTGGCATGACGTGCTGCATGCCACGAAGGAAAGGGGCTTGATCCGATGGGCCGTCGACGTCGACCCTCTAGCCGTCTGAGTTCTTGAGCCGCAGCGCCGTTTCATACAGGTCGTTGCGGCTGCCGCCTGTGATGTCGGCGGCCAGCTTCACCGCCGTCTTCACGGGCAGCTCTTTCAGCAACAGTTGCAGCACGCGCAGGCCGTCGTCCGCCTGCGGCGCGTCGGCCTGCGCGTGCAGCACCACCGCAAATTCACCGCGCAGGCGCTGCGCATCGGCGGCCAGCCAGGCGGCCAAGCCCTCACAGGCCAGCGTGGCAATTTCTTCAAACTGCTTGGTGATCTCGCGCGCAACCGTCACGGGCCGGCTGCCCAGCACGGCCAGAGCGCGTGCCAACGCCTCCATGCGGTGGGGCGCCTCCAGCAGCACGACGGCACGCGACTCGGCGGCGAGCACCTGCACCGCGGCATCACGCTCGCCGGCCTTGCTGGGCAAAAAGCCTGCGAACACAAAGCCGCTGGCGCTGTCGTGTGCCACGCTGCCCGCCGCGCTGAGCGCAGCGGTGATGCTGCTGGCCCCGGGCAGCGGCACCACGCGCAGGCCGGCCGCACGCACGGCAGCCACCAGCCGCGCGCCCGGGTCGCTCACGGCGGGCGTGCCAGCGTCGCTGGCGTAGGCAATGCGCTGGCCCTGCTGCAGCCGCTGCACCACGGCCTGCGCCGCTTCGGACTCGTTGTGCTGGTGCACGGCCAGCAGCTGCGCGCCGGCGCGTTCGATGCCGTAGGCGCGCAGCAGCGATTGCGTGTGGCGCGTGTCCTCGCAGGCCACCGCGTCGGCCAGCTGCAGCACATGCAGCGCGCGCAGGCTGATGTCGGCCAGGTTGCCGATGGGCGTGGCCACGACGTACAGCGCGCCCTGCGGATAATGCTGCTGCGCCGCCGCGTCGCGCGCGGCCACCAGGGCGGAAGAAAAAGAAGCGATCAATGGACATCCCCAAAGCACAGCCAACCACCAAGCAGCGCGGCGACGCGGGCGAGGACCGCGCGCTGGCGCACCTGCAGGCCGCGGGCTTGCGGCTGGTGTCGCGCAATTATCGGACGCCGGGGCGCGGCGGCGGCGAGATCGACCTGATCATGCGCGACCGCGACGGCACGTTGGTGTTCGTCGAGGTGCGCCAGCGCGCGAGCGGCTCGCACGGCGGCGCGGGCGCCAGTATCAGCCCCCTCAAGCAGCGGCGCATCGTGTTTGCCGCGCGCCACTATCTGTTGCGCCTGGGTCAGGAGCCCCCGTGCCGCTTTGATGTGGTGCTGCTGGACGCCGGCCAGGTGCAATGGCTGCGCGCCGCGTTTGACGCAGGCTGATTCAGCCGCCCGGCATCAGGGGGTACGTGGGGCCGGGCATGCCGCACGCCAGGAACAGCCTCGCGGCCTCATGGGCGTGCGCGGCTGCCCCCTCGGCGCCGCCGTGCCGCGACAGCATCAGGTGCAGCCGCGCCGCGTCGTACAGCGAAGGGTACTCAGCGCTGGCATCCAGGCCGCGCTGCCAGGCCCGCAGGGCCGCCGCACGCCGGCCCTGCTCCAGCCGTAGCCAGCCGCGGTACAGGCCGCGCCGCGGGGCCAGCAAGGGCAGGTGCGACGACAGGGCCAGGTATTTTTGCACTGCCTGCAGCCCGAGGCCGCGCGCCTGGCGGCCCACATCACCGGGGCTGGCGGTCGCATGCAGCAGCACATCCACCAGCAGCGCCAGCACCAGCAGCGTGTAAAAGCGGGGCGTGGCCATGCCATGGGCCAGATCCAGCGCCTCCTGTGCCAGCAGCAGCACCTGGCGCTGGTCGCCGCGCGCGCCGGCCACCAGCGCCTCCAGGCTGCGCAGGCGGATGTCTTCCAGCACGGTGCGCCGCACCGCAATGCCATGGATGTCGTGCAGGCAGCCCTGCGCCACGCCGGCGCCGCCCAGGCCGCTGCGCAGCAGCGCCTGCACCTTGAACATCAGCGACCAGCGCAGGACGGCTGGCTGCTCCAGCGCACGCGCTTCGACCTCGGTGATGCGGACTTCTTCCAGCAGCCGGATGAAGTCACCCTGGTGCAGGTGCACCGCATTGAGCTGCGCCCGGCATTCCAGCGAATCGTAGCCATAGCCCAGTGACGCGAGCGCCGCCGCCGCGCGCTGCATGTACGCCTCGGCCACGTCCCAGCGCCCACGCACGATCATCGAATTACCCAGTTGCTGCAACGCAAAGGCCTCGTCCACCGGCTGCGCATCACGCAGGCTTGTGCGCACGCGGCGCACCAGCCAGCCCGCCGCCCAGCCCGGGCGGCGGGTGCTCAGGAACGCCTGGGCTTTGAGCATGACCGCCAGCCGCGCATCAGACGCTCCCGAGCGCCGCGCCGCGACCCAGGCGGCGCCAAGCCCCTCCCACAGCCCGGACGCGGGCGCGCCGTCCATGAAGCGGCCCATGAGCAGCCGCGCGATGGCATGCGCCAGCAGCCGCTGCGCATTGCGTTCCTGCGCCCGCGCTGGCGCCAGCGGCCGGCTGGCCAGCGCCACCAGCGCCCGGCCCAGTGCCACCCACCAGGCGCGCGGGCCTGCGCGGGGTAACACCACCCCCCCCAGCTCGATGGCGGCACGAAGGTGCGCGTTGTCATGCATGTTGCCAAACTGGTTGTGCGTGACCACGCCTGCACGGTAGTGCCACGCAATGCGGTAGGCGGCCGGGGCATGGGCAAAGCGCGCGAGCGCCGCCTCCAGCAGCCGGGCTGCCGCAAAATGCCAGCCCAACCGGTGGTAGATGTCGCACAGGGCGACCAGCGGCGCGTCGACCTCGTCGGCACCAGCCCACTGCAAGGCCTGCTCCACAGCGGCGGCCAGGGTGCTGATGTCCGCTTTCACGCCGTCCAGCAAGGCCGCCTCCTCGCGCGCGAGGCGCGGTGCCAGCGCGAGCAGGCGCGACAGCACGGCCAGGGCAAACTGGCGTCGCCAGGCATGCGCCGGGTCCAGTTCGTCCAGCCTGGCCAGGCCGTACTGGCGCGTCAGCTCGTGCATGCGGCAGCGGCCGAGCGCCTCGCGCGCGACCACGCAGCGCTCCACCAGCACGGACAGGCTGTCGTCGCTGACGCCCGCGCAGTCGGGTACCCATTCACGCGGGAAGGTGCCGCTGAACAACGCACAGCGTGCCCACGCCTCCTGCGCGCCGGTGTCCAGTTGCTCCCACATGTCGCCCATGACGTCCTGCAGCGTGCGGTGGCGGTATTCAGGCACATGCAGGCTGGAGTCCAGCCAGGTGCCCTGCTCCAGCCGCTGCACCAGCTGGCTCGCCGTCAGCGTGCGCAGCGACTGCGCGGCGAACTGGATCGCCAGCGGTGAGCCGTCCAGCAGTTGCACCAGCCGCTTGAGCGCCTCGTATTCATGCACTTCGTCTATGGCCACGCCCACGCGGCGGGCACACGCGCGCAGCAGCGCCAGCGCGGCGCCGGGGTCGGCGCTGCTGTCGCCCGCCGCCAGACCCTGCAGCTCGTACAGCCATTCATGTGCAATACCCAGGCGCACCCGTGATGTGACGACCACCACGCAGCCCGGTGCGGCCTGAAGCAGGTCGGCAACCACCGGTGCCGCCGGAATGCAGGTCTCAAACCCGTCCAGGCCCAGCACCGCGCGCCGCGCGCCCAGGTACTTGCGCAGCATGGCCATGGGTTGCACCGTCTGGCTGAAGTCCAGCCCCAGGGCCGACCCGAGCGCCGCGACCACATGGTCGCGCACGGACTCGGCGGCGGCCTCGCGACCGATGAAGTCAAAGCTGCACATCACGCAGCCGTCCGGGTAATCCGCGGCAATGTCGTCGAGCAGCGCGCGGGCCAGCCGGCTTTTGCCCACGCCCGCGGGGCCCAGCAAGGTGACAAGGCGCTCACCGCGGTCCAGGTGCTGGCGGATGCGACGAAGGTCGCCGGCGCGGCCCAGCAGCGGCAGCAGGTCAATGGCGCCGGAGCGCGGCTGCAGGGCCGGCGCTGGCGCGACCGGGGAAACATGGCCCCGGCGGATGTCGTCGGCCAGCGCCACCAGCGCCGCCGAGGGTTTGCTGCCCAGGTGCTCGGCCAGGGCGAGCCGACAGGCTTCATACCGGTCCAGCGCCGCGGCGGTCGAGCCCACGCGCGCGAGCAGGCGCAGCAGCGAGATGTGCGGCTCCTCGTTCCATGGTTCGATCTGCGCCCACAGCTCCAGGTACTGCAGTTCATTGTGGACATGGCGCGCCTGCTGCTCCAGCCGCACGAGCTCGCGCAGGATCACCACGGCGCTGCGGTCGATGCGCTGGCGCTGTAGCCCCACCCAGTCGTCAAACGCGGCGCAGTCGCGCAGCTGGAAGTCACGAAGGAAGGGCCCGCCATAGCGCGCCACGGCGCTACCGAGCACCGATGCACCTTGCTGCTGCCCGGCAGTCGCGGCGGCCCGCAGCAGCGACAGCGCGTCAACCTCGACGGTGGCATTCGCGTCAAGGCCGATAGACTCTGCATCGGCCTGGATGACGCCGGGCAGGCGTTGCCTGAGCTTTGACAGTGCCAGGCGCAGGTTGGCGCGGGCGCCGTCGTCGCCGGTATCGCCCCAGAACATGTCGGCCAACACCTCGCGGCGCACCGGCCTGCGCTCCATGGCGATGTAGATCAGCAGCGCCATCGACTTGGCCGGTAGCGCCACGCTGTCGCTGCCTTGCGGGCCGGCGTGCAGGCGCACGCGGCCCAGCACGTGAAGCGTCACGATGTGTTTCATAAAAAAACGGTGCGCGGCCGCACACCGGCGGCGCCGATGCCCTTGCCACGGGGGCCGGGAAGATCAGGTCAGGGCTGGTGATGCGGGGGGAAGGGCAAAGGTAATGGTCACTGTGTTGCCGCCCTTGGCAGGACGCGTGGTGCGGACGCGACCACCATGCTCCTCAGCAAAGTCCCCGGCCATCAGCAGGCCCAGGCCTGTGCACTCCGCATGCTGTTTATCGCCCGCGCCCAGCAGCGGGGCCATCAGACCCCAGCCGCAGGGCACGCTGGCGCGGGTGTCGGTGATGGACACCTGGATTTCGTTCCCCAGCGAGCTGGACACCACGTCGATCGTCCCGCAGCCGTTCAGCGCCTGCGCGGCGTCCAGAATCAGGTGCAGCACGACCTGATGAAACTCCGGCAGATCGGCGCCGGTCTGCTCAAGGCAGGTATAGCGCTCGGCGATGCGCACACCCGGCGGCACGAGGGTTCGCGCGATACGCACCATGCGGCGCAGCACCTGGTTGATGTCACACGGTACGCCGGCGGCATGCGGCTGTTCGCTCAGCTGCATGGCGGCACCGCGTACGCTGTGGTGACCTTGCACGCCAGCATGGCTGGGCGCCCGTGCACCAGAAGCACGCAGCGGGTGGCGCAGCAGGACCAGGCCCAACGATGACAGGACGCCAAGACCAGAGGGGCCGGGATGTGCAACGAGTTTGGTGTGCATGTGAGCTTTCGGTAGGGAAGGTGTTCGCAACGGGGAGCGGATGCTAGACGGGCAGCTGGGCGGTGTGGCTGTGGTCGGCGCGGTGCAACACTGCCACGGGCGACATGACGGCCGGTTCGGAAGCGGTGGACGCGGCGGGCGGGTCGACGCTCACGGCGCCCGCAGCGTGCAAGGCCGCGAGCCAGTGGCCCACCTGCTTTTCAGTGGCGCCCAGGCGCGCTGCAAGGTCGGCCAACACCATGGGCCCCGAGCGCAAGGCCGCCATCAGGCGGATATGGGCCGGGTCCAGCTGCTCGATGGGCATGCGCGGCATCCGGCAAAAAAAGATGGGCCTGCGGCGATAGCGCGTGGGGAGAATGTCCAGCGTGGTGCGCACCGCGTAGGTCCAGACCAGATCGCCTGTCGCCCGGCGCACGAACGAGTCGGGTGCCACGCCGGCGCCGAGCGGGCGGCGGGTCCATTCAGCGCGCAGCAGGTCCCCGGGTGTGGCCGTCAGCGGGAAAGCGGCCATGCCGCGCCGCAGGTCGACCACCGCTGTCAGCCGGCTGTGGTACAGCAGCTGGTACACACCGCCGCTGGCGACTTCTTCCTGGTGCCAGGCAAGCGAGCAGCCCAGCGCATAGTCGCAGCGCAACATGCCAAGGCGCGACTCCAGCGTACGGAAGGCGGCCACCACGCTGGCTTGCCGATGGGCGTCAAACAGCACGGCACCAGCGGCGGCGGTGAAGTGCTCCGACGACACCGCCAGCAGCCCCGGAGCATGCCGCAAGTCCAGCCCCTGCAGTTGGCCATCGGCAAGGCGGTGGCGGACGTTCAGGCCAGCCGCGCCACGGTCTTCGACGACGTCGGCGTTGATGCACCAGACATCGGCACGTTGCGGCTCCATCACGCGCCAGCCACAGTCGTCACGGCCAAAGGCCCCTATCCAGGTGGTGAGCTGGTCGCAGGCTCTGGGCGAAAACCCGAGGAAACTGACGCCAAGAAGCAGTTTGTCCATGGCTCAGCCCTGATGCGCCAGGCACAGGTGGATGTAATCAATCAGAAGCATGCGCATGACCTTCCTGGGTTGGTGGTCCCGACGGGCTTCAGTTCAAAGAGACTTGTGCCGGGGACATGTGCGCATTGAAGGCCGTGAGCGTTTTATTGCCGTTTAGAGGGCGCAAAACGGGCGTTTATGAGATCGCGCATCTCATTTATTAAATACTAGGTACTAGTGTTAAGGTGATTGAGCTGCTCCAAGCCGCTTCGGCTGCCGTCGGCCTCACAGGTGTGAAGTCGCGCTCAAAGACCTGAGGGTTCCATTAAAATGTTAGTTTTGTACTAATTCAAGAACAAAGGCCACCCCGTCGCCCGGAGACACAAGCCTAAGGGTTATCATCCCCCTCCATGCTTGAGCAACGCATCCAACAGCATTTCATCGACAGCGCTGACCTGAAATACCAGTCGGCGCAAATCCTGAGCAAACCCATCGCCGCGGCCGTCCAGGCCCTGCTGGCTTGCGTGACCAGCGGCGGCAAGGTCCTGGCCTGCGGCAACGGTGGTTCGGCCGCGGACGCGCAGCATTTTTCGGCTGAGTTCGTCGGCCGGTTTGAGCGCGAACGCCCCGAGCTGGGCGCTATTGCCCTGACCACCGACAGTTCCATCCTGACCGCCATTGCCAACGACTACGACTACAGCGTCGTGTTCGCCAAGCAGGTGCGCGCCCTGGGTCAGGCCGGCGACGTGCTGCTGGCGCTGTCCACCAGCGGCAACTCGGCGAGCGTTTTGCAGGCCATTGCCGCGGCCCATGAGCGTGAGATGACCGTGGTGGCGCTGACCGGGCGCGGCGGCGGCAAGATGGCCCAGGCCCTGCGCGAAACCGATGTCCATATCTGTGTGCCGCACGAACGCACGGCCCGCATCCAGGAAGTCCACATCCTCATACTGCATTGCCTGTGCGACGGCGTGGACGCCCAGCTTCTCGGAGAACAGGAAAACCCGACATGACGCAAGTTTCCCGCCGCCTCGTACTTTCCGCCGTGGCAGCCGGCATTGCCGCCGGTGTGCTGACCGCCTGCGCACCGCTGATCGTGGGCGGCGCAGCCGTCGGCGCGCTGGTCGCGATTGACCGCCGCACATCGGGTGCACAGCTGGAGGACGAAGGCATCGAGCTGCGCGCCGCCAGCCGGCTGCGCGAAGCCCTGGGCGACCGCGCCCATGTGAATGTGACCAGCTACAACCGGCAGGTGCTCATCACCGGTGAGGTTCCCAACGATGCCGCGCGCCAGCAGGTCGAGCAGATCGTCTCGCGGGTTGAAAACGTGCGTTCGGTCGTGAATGAGCTGGCCGTGCTGGGCAACACCACCTTGGCCCAGCGGTCCAACGACGTGCTGATCACCGGCAAGGTGCGCGCGTCGCTGGTGGATGCCAAGGACCTGTTTGCGGGCGCGTTCAAGGTGGTGACCGAGCGCGGCACCACTTACCTGATGGGGCGGGTCACGCAGCGCGAGGCGGACCGCGCCACAGCCATCACCCGCACGGTCGGCGGTGTGCAGAAGGTGGTGCGCATTTTTGAAATCATCACCGAGGACGAGCTGCGCAGGCTGCAACCCCAGCAAGCGCCGCAGCCGGCCCGTGCGGCCAGCGCGGCACGCTGAATTTCATTTCAGCCGCTTGATCAGGCTGGACGTGTCCCAGCGCTGGCCGCCCAGCGCCTGCACGTCTGCGTAGAACTGGTCCACCAGGGCGGTGACGGGCAGCCGAGCGCCGTTGCGCTTGGCCTCGTCCAGCACCAGGCCCAGGTCCTTGCGCATCCAGTCCACCGCGAAGCCGAAGTCGAATTTGCCAGCGATCATGGTCTTGCCGCGGTTGTCCATCTGCCAGCTCTGGGCCGCGCCCTTGCCGATCACATCCAGCACCTGCTCCATGTCCAGGCCGGCCTTCTGGCCGAAAGCAATGGCTTCGGACAGGCCCTGCACCAGCCCGGCGATGCAGATCTGGTTGACCATCTTGGCCAGCTGGCCGGACCCGGCTTCGCCCAGCAGCGTGAAGGCGCGAGCAAACGCCATGGCCACCGGTTTGGCCGCATCGAATGCGGCGGCGTCGCCGCCGCACATCACGGTCAGCATGCCGTTTTGCGCACCGGCCTGGCCGCCGGACACGGGTGCGTCCACAAACTGCAGGCCCAGGTTTTTGGCTGCGGCGTACAGCTCGCGCGCCACATCGGCGGATGCCGTCGTGTGGTCCACAAAAACGCTGCCCCGCTTCATGCCGGCAAAAGCGCCTTCGGCGCCAAGCGTGACCGAGCGCAGGTCATCGTCGTTGCCCACGCAGCAAAACACGATGTCCACTTCGCCCGCGGCCTCACGTGGCGTCGCGGCGGTGGTGCCGCCGAACTCCGCCGCCCAGGCTGCCGCCTTGGCTGCGTTGCGGTTGTAGACCGTGACCTGGTGCCCGGCCAGCGCCAGGTGCCCGGCCATGGGCAGGCCCATGACGCCCAGGCCGAGGAATGCGACCTTGCGCGAAGGGATGGGTTCGTAGGTTTTGGGGTTGGTACTGCTCATGGGGGGTATGCTCAAACGATGGCGAGGTGCTCGGTGCCGGAGGCCAGATCCTGGTTCTTGGCGCGCTGGCTGTTCAGCTTGATCTGCAGGCGCAGGTCGTTGACGGAGTCGGCGTTGCGCAACGCGTCTTCGTAGGAAATGATGTTGTTTTCATAGGCATCGAACAGCGCCTGGTCGAAGGTCTGCATGCCCAGGTTGCGCGACTTCTTCATGATCTCCTTGATCTCGGAGACTTCGCCCTTGAAGATCATGTCGGAGATCAGCGGGCTGTTGAGCATGATTTCCACCGCGGCCTGGCGGCCCTTGCCGTCCTGCTTGGGCACCAGGCGCTGCGAGATGAAGGCCTTGAGGTTCAGCGACAGGTCCATCAGAAGCTGCGCGCGACGCTCTTCGGGGAAGAAGTTGATCACGCGGTCCAGCGCCTGGTTGGCGCTGTTGGCGTGCAGCGTGGCCAGGCACAGGTGGCCGGTTTCGGCGAAGGCGATGGCGTGCTCCATGGTTTCGCGGTCACGGATCTCGCCCATCAGGATCACGTCGGGCGCCTGGCGCAACGTGTTCTTGAGCGCGGCTTCCCAGCTGTCGGTGTCCAGGCCTACCTCGCGCTGCGTCACCACGCAGTTTTTGTGCGGGTGCACGAATTCCACCGGATCCTCGATGGTGATGATGTGGCCGTACGAGTTTTCGTTGCGCCAGTCCACCATGGCCGCCAGCGTTGTGGACTTGCCGGAACCTGTGGCCCCCACCAGCACGGTCAGGCCGCGCTTGGCCATGACCACTTCCTTGAGCACCTGCGGCACGCCCAGCGTATCGATGGTGGGCAAGGTCATGGGAATCACCCGCAGCACCATGCCCACCTTGCCCTGCTGAACGAAGGCATTGACGCGAAAGCGCCCGATACCCGGCGGCGAGATGGCGAAGTTGCATTCCTTGGTGCGCTCGAACTCCGAGGCCTGCTTGTCGTTCATGATCGAGCGCGCGAGCGACAGCGTGTGCGCGCCCGTCAGCGGCTGCGGCGATACCTTGGTGACCTTGCCGTCCACCTTCATGGCGGGCGGGAAGTCACCGGTGATGAAAAGGTCGCTGCCGTTGCGGCTGACCATGAGTTTCAGCAGGTCGTTGATGAATTTACTGGCCTGATCGCGCTCCATGAGAGCACCTCCTTACTGCTAGCCGGGAAAGTTTTCGGGGATTTTGGCCTTGCCGCGGGCTTCACCGGGGCTGATGATGTTGCGCTTGACGAGGTCTGCCAGGTTCTGGTCCAGCGTCTGCATGCCAAAGCTGTTGCCTGTCTGGATGGCCGAGTACATCTGCGCCACCTTGGCCTCGCGGATCAGGTTGCGGATGGCGCTGGTGCCCAACATGATTTCATGCGCGGCCACGCGACCCTGGCCGTCCTTGGTCTTGCACAGCGTTTGCGAGATCACGGCCTGCAGCGATTCAGACAGCATGGCGCGGATCATTTCCTTTTCCTCGGCCGGGAACACGTCGATGATCCGGTCAATCGTCTTGGCCGCGCTGGACGTGTGCAGCGTACCGAACACCAGGTGGCCCGTTTCAGCGGCCGTCATGGCCAGGCGGATGGTTTCCAGGTCGCGCATTTCGCCCACCAGGATGGCGTCCGGGTCCTCGCGCAGGGCTGATTTCAGCGCGGCGGCAAAGCTCAGCGTCATGGGGCCGACCTCGCGCTGGTTGATCAGGCACTTCTTGGATTCGTGCACGAATTCGATCGGGTCCTCGACCGTGAGGATGTGGCCGTACTCGGTCTCGTTCAGGAAGTTGACCATGGCCGCCAGCGTGGTGGACTTGCCCGAGCCTGTGGGGCCGGTGACCAGCACCATGCCGCGCGGCTTGAGCGCCAGATCGCCAAAAATCTTGGGTGCGTTGAGCTGCTCCAGCGTGAGGATCTTGGAGGGAATCGTCCGGAATACCGCGCCCGCGCCGCGGTTCTGGTTGAAGGCGTTGACCCGGAAGCGCGCCAGGCCGTCGATCTCGAAGGAGAAGTCCACTTCCAGGAACTCTTCGTAAATCTTGCGCTGGGTGTCGTTCATGATGTCATACACCATGCTGTGCACCTGCTTGTGGTCCAGCGAATCCACGTTGATGCGGCGCACGTCGCCGTGCACGCGGATCATCGGCGGCAGGCCGGCGGAGAGGTGAAGGTCGGAAGCCTTGTTCTTGACGCTGAATGCCAGCAACTGGGTAATGTCCACAGATCCCTCGATTGTCTGATTTGATACGCTCGGACGATTATGACCACGATTGGCGACAACCTCCAGAGTGTTCGTACCCGAATGGCCACAGCCTGCGCCGCCGCGGGGCGCGACGCCGCAAGCGTGTCCTTGCTGGCCGTGTCAAAGACCTTTGGCCCCGAAGCGGTGCGCGAGGCCCATGCGGCCGGACAGACCGCCTTTGGCGAAAACTACATCCAGGAAGCGGTGGAAAAAATCGCGCTGCTGCGGGACTTGCCACTGCAGTGGCACTGCATCGGCCCCATCCAGAGCAACAAGACCCGGCTGGTGGCCGCGCATTTTGACTGGGCGCACACGGTGGACCGGCTGAAGATCGCGCAGCGCCTGAGCGAGCAACGCCCCGACGGGCTGGCGCCATTGCAGGTGTGCATCCAGGTCAACATTGATGGCGGCGCAACCAAGGCGGGTGTGGCCCCCGACGAAGCGCTTGCCCTGGCACGCGAGGTGGCCGCCCTGCCGCGCCTGGCACTGCGCGGGATCATGACCATTCCTGAACCGTCGCCCGACGCCGCCGCGCAGCTGGCGGTGCACCAGCGCGCCCGCAGCCTGTTTGACGACCTGTGCGCCGCCGGCCTGCCGCTGGACACGCTGTCCATGGGCATGACGGCCGACCTGGAGGCCGCCGTGCAGGCCGGCAGTACGATGGTGCGCGTGGGCACGGCGATTTTCGGCGGGCGGGCCCGCCCCGCCTGAACGCGCCTGGCCCTGCCTATTTTTTCGGCAGCGCCAGCGGCTTGATGGCGCCGCAATCCGCGCCCAGCCATTTCCCGTAGGCGTCCATCGTGGTGGTCATGGCCTTGCCCTGGTGCGTGGTGTTCATGGTCATCTTCATGTCGTAGGCGCTGTCGCCTTTGAAGTTGACGCGGCCCTCGCCAGTGGCGGCCGGATCGGTACAGACAAACCGGATGTTCATGCCGGCGGCGGACTGGTTGCTGACCGTGTTGGTGCAGTTGCCCTTGTCATGCACCGGCAGCTGGTTGCGCTCGACCATCTCCCTGGTCAGGCACATCTTGCTGAGCATGGTGCCACCCGGCCCCGCGGCCATGCTGACGCCCTGTTTGGCCATCATGTCCTGCATCATCTTGCGCTGCTCAGGCGGCATGGCGGCCATCTGCTGCTGCATCTGGGCCATGGCCTTGTCCATCTCGGGGTTGCCGCCCATCTTGCTGCTGATTTCCCACAGGCCGGGTTTGATGGTTTGCGCAGACGCCAAAGTGCAGGCCGCGGCCAGCAGGGTGCCCGTCAGGGCTGCAGAAATACGTGTCATGGGGAGGACCTCCTGAATCCTTGAATGCGGCATTGTGCTGCGGCACACGCGTTACAGCAGCTTGAGTTGTGTGGAATTTTTCACCTCTTCCATCACGGCGTAGGTGCGCGTCTCGCGCACGCCGGGCAGCTGCCACAGGACCGTGCCCGCAAAATGCCGGTACGCCGCCATGTCGGCCATGCGGGTCTTGAGCAGGTAGTCAAAGCCGCCGGCCACCATGTGGCATTCCATGATCTCGTGGTGCACCTGCACGGCGGCCTTGAACGCGTCAAACACATTGGGCGTGGTGCGGTCCAGCAGCACCTCCACAAACACCATCATCCCGGCGCCCAGCTTCAGCGGGTTCA
>JBEIPU010000183.1:0-6899 GCA_040376925.1 Caenimonas sp.
CAGGCTGGGCACCTTGGCCAGCAGCGACACCGGACGGAAGTCCTTGTCGGCGTCATAGGGCAGGCGGCTGTAGATGAACGGGTTGACCGCCATGGTGCCGATGTGGCTGAGCACCACCGTGTGCTGGTCGTCGGCGCGCGCCCCCTCGGACATGGCGATGTTGCCCGACGCGCCGGGCTTGTTGTCCACAAACACGTTCTGGCCCAGCAGCTTGGTCAGCTCGCCCGCGGTGGCGCGGGCAATGATCTCGGAACTGCCGCCCGGTGCAAATGGCACGACGAAGCGGATGGGGCGGCTTGGCCAGGCCTGGGCGCGCAGGGCCGGGGCAAAGGTGGCAGCGGCGCTGCCGGCGGCGGCCAGCAGCAGGCTGCGGCGGGGCAAGGTGGTGGTCATGGGGTTGTCTCCTCCAGCAAGTGTGCGAACAGCGCGCATGGTGCCAGCGCCGACCTATCAGTTGCCTTTCAGTGGCCGGGCGGCGCGGCGGGCACAATTCGGCCCATGCGCATCCTGCTGGCTGAAGACGAACGCGACCTGGGCGAATGGCTGGCCCGCGCGCTGGAGCAGGCCGGCTTTCGGGTGGACTGGCTGGACGACGGCCGCCTGGTGGAGCGCGCGCTGGCCGCCGGAGAACACGACGCGCTGGTGCTGGACCTGGGCCTGCCCGGGCGCGACGGGCACGAGGTGCTCAAGCGCATCCGCGCGCGCGACCAGCGCCTGCCGGTGCTGATCCTGACCGCGCGCGATTCACTGGCCGAACGCGTGAGCACCCTCAACGAAGGCGCCGACGACTTCCTGGCCAAGCCCTTTGCACTGGCCGAGCTGGAGGCGCGGTTGACCGCGCTGATCCGCCGCGCGCGCGGCAGCGAGCACCCGCGCCTGGCCTGCGGGCCGCTGCAGTTTGACACCGTGACGCGGCGCTTCACCCTGGGCGACGAGGTGCTGTCGCTGTCGCCGCGCGAGCAGGCGGCGCTGCGCGTGCTGGTGCAAAAAAGCGGCGAGCCCGTGTCGCGCCAGCAGCTGATGGACCGCGTGTTCAGTGACGAAGAGGACGTGCAAAGCAGCGCGGTGGACGTGCTGCTGCACCGCCTGCGCCGCCGCCTGGACGGCAGCGGCGTGCGCATCCATACCTACCGGGGGCTGGGCTATGTCCTGGAGCCGCATCCGCAGGCTTAGCGCCGGGGCCAGCCTGCGAGCCAAGCTGCTGGCGCTGCTGCTGCCGGCCATGCTGGGCATTGCAGGCATGAGCCTGTGGGCCACCCATGCCGACGCCGTGGGCTCGGCCAACGCGGCGTATGACCGGTCGCTGCTGGGTGCCATCAAGGCGCTGGACCTGAACGTGTCCACCGCCTCGGGCGGGCTGGCGGTGGAGCTGCCGTACCGGCTGTTTGAATTCTTTCAGCTCACCGCCACGGGCGAGGTGTACTTTCGCGTGGCCACGGCCGACGGCCTGGTGGAAATCGGCCACCCCGATCTGCCGCGCCCGCCGCGCGCGCCGCGCCTGGGCGAACCGGTGTTTTACGACGCGCGCTACTTTGGCGAACCGGTGCGCGTGGGCGCCTATGTGCGCCCGCTGGAGCGGCCCGTGGGCGCCGCGCAGGAGGTGATGATCCAGGTGGCTGAAAGCACGGCGTCGCGCACGCAGTTCACATCCCGCTTTGTGCGCCGCGCCGCGTGGCGTGACGCCGCCTTGCTGGCCGTGCTGCTGGCCAGCGTGGCGCTGGCGCTGTGGGTGGCGCTGCGCCCGGTGTCGCGCCTGGCGCGGCTGACGGCGCAGCGCGCGCCCGATGATTTGCGCCCGCTGGAGGCCGCCGGCCTGCCGCGCGATATCGCACCGCTGGTGGAGGCGGTGAACCAGCAGCTGGCCCGCACCGACGCGCTGATGACCGAGCGCCGCCGCTTCATCGACGACGCCTCGCACCAGCTGCGCACGCCGCTGGCCACGCTGCGCGCGCAGGTGGACTACGCGCTGCGAGAGCCCGACAGCGTGCGCGCCCGCCAGGCGCTGCAGGCCTTGTCACTGGCGCTGGACAACGCCGTGCGCGCCACCAACCAGCTGCTGGCATTGGCCCGCAGCGATGCGGCGGCCGTGCAGACCGAGCCGTTTGACGCGGCGGCGCTGGCCCGCGAAACGGCGCTGGCACTGCTGCCGCAAGCCCGCGCGCGCAGCATCGACCTGGGCGTGGACGCGCCGGCCGAGGGCTGCCAAACCGGCGGCGACCGCGCCCTGCTGGGCCAGGCGCTGGCCAACCTGCTGCACAACGCCATCCACCATGGCCGCGCACAGGGCGTGGTGACGGTGCAGGTGGCGGCCGACGCGCTGGGCTGCAGCCTGGCTGTGCTGGACGACGGGCCCGGTGTGGACGCAGACCTGCTGCCGCGCCTGAGCCAGCGGTTTGCCAAGGGCCGGGGCAGCAGCGGCAGCGGGCTGGGCCTGGCGATTGCTGAATCCGTGATGACGCGCCACGGCGGGCGGCTGCGCGTGCAGGCGCGCGACGATGGCCCTGGTTTGAAAGCCGTTTTGTGGTGGCCGCACCCATGAAGCGCTGGGCCGCCCTGCTGGCCTGCGGCGTGGCCATGGCGCACGCGGCGGCGCCTGCATTGCCCCAGGGCGCGCGCTGCGTGGCCCCGGCCAAGCCCGGCGGCGGCTTTGACCTGACCTGCGAGCTGGCCCGCACCGCGCTGCAGGCCGCTGCGCCCGGCGTGGCGCTGCCCACCAGCTACCTGCCCGGCGGCATCGGCGCCATGGCCTTCAACACCGTGGTGCGCCAGCAGCCGGCGGACGCGGCCACCATCGTGGCTTTTTCGGCCGGCTCGTTGCTGAACCTGGCGCAGGGCCGGTTCGGCCCGCACAGCGAACGCGACGTGCGCTGGGTGGCTGCGCTGGGGCAGGACCATGGCGTGATCGCCGTGCGGCGCGACGCACCCTATGCCACGCTGGGCGAGCTGGTGGCGGCGCTGCGGCGCAACCCCAACGCCGTGGTGTTTGGCGCGGGCGGCACCATCGGCAGCCAGGACTGGATGAAGGCCGCGCTGCTGGCACGCGCCGCGGGCGTGAGCCACAAGACCATGCGCTTTGTGGCGTTTGAAGGCGGCGGCGAGGCGCTGGGCGCGCTGGCCGGCGGCCATGTGCAGGTGCTGGCCGGCGACGCGGCCGAGGTGGCCCGCCAGATGCAAAAAGGCGTGCCCGTGCGAGTGCTGGCCGTGCTGGCCGAACAGCGCCTGGGCGGCGCATGGGCCGGCGTGCCCACGGCCAGGGAGCAGGGCTACGACATCCGCTGGCCTATCCTGCGCGGCGTGTACGTGGGGCCGCAGGTGCCAGACGCCGCGTACCGCCAGTGGGTGGACGCCTTCACCCAGGCCCAGGCCCACCCGCGCTACACGGCGGCGCTGGCCCAGGCCGGCCTGCAGGCGGCGCCCGCGACAGGCGTGGCGCTGGAGGCGCAGATTGCGCAGCACATGGCGCGCTACCGTGTGTTGGCCAAAGAATTCGGGCTGGGCCCCAAATAGCTCAGAACGGAATCTTGCCCGTCCAGATGTCCTTGTACATCACCCAGTCACCCATGAAGCTGTACAGCGGGCGCTTGAAGCTGGCGGGCTTGTTCTTTTCAAACCCGAAATGGCCCACCCAGGCAAACGCATAGCCGCACAGCAGGCCCGCCAGCAGCCACAGCGGGTTGCCGGTAACGAACACCATCGCCAGGCACACCAGGCCCAGCGACGAGCCCACGAAGTGCAGGCGGCGGCAGGTGCGGTTGTTGTGCTCGCCCAGATAGAACGGGTAGAACTCGGCGAAGGTCTTGAAAGCGCGCGGGTCGGCGGCAGGGGCGGCAGCGGTGCTGGTAACGGCGGTGTCCATGGCTTGTCTCCTGAGTCTTGTCAGTGGATTATGGGCAGGCCTGTGGAATTTGAGGCTGCACTGCGCCGCCGAAGTTTCAAGCGTTTTGATTAAATCGAACGATTTGGCTAAAATGAGCTGTCATTTCAATCACGCCAGCTAACATGCAAACCTACACCGCCAATGAAGCCAAGACCCGGTTCGGCGAATTCATCGACCGGGCGCAGCGCGAGCCAGTGCGTGTGATGCGCCATGACCGCGTGGTAGGCGTCATGGTGAGCGCGCAAGACTATGAAGACATGCGTGCTTTTTATGCCAACCGGCTGCAGGGCACACTGGACACCGTCGCCGCGCAAGCGGGCCGGGCCGGTTTGACGCAGAAGAAGCTCGACGACCTGCTGGCTGATGAAAGCTGAGAGCCGCCTGCGGGTGGTGATCGACACCAACGTCTGGATCAGCGGCATGCTTTCCACCCGGGGTACGCCTGCCCAATTGGTGCGGCAGGTGCTGTCGCACGGTGTCGCTGTATTCACCCAGGCTACTTTTGATGAACTGGAATCACGGCTGTGGAAGCCGAAGTTTGACCCGTACCTCAGCATCGAAGCCCGACGCCTGTTGCTGCACGATGTGAACGCAGCCGCCCAGTGGGTAGAGGTGCCGACTGGACTGGCTGCAGGCAAGTGGTCCCGCGATCCCCATGACGACGCATTCGTGCGCGCTGCATTGGCGGCAAAAGCTCCTTGGCTGGTCACAGGGGATACCGATTTGCTATCCATCCCGCCGATGGACGGTCTGCACATCCTCACACCGGCAGCCGCGCTGGCGCTGCCGGAATTTCAAAGCTGAACCGCGCACGCCCGGTGGCTTACACCGCAAACGGCGCGTGCAAGAACCCCCTGAAACGTGCGCGACCGCCGCGCTGCGGGCTGGCCGTGAGTCGGTAGGCGGGAAAGCGCTGCAGAAAGCGGCCGATGGCAATGCGCCCCTCCAGCCGCGCCAGGCTCAGGCCCGCGCACTGGTGGATGCCGAAGCCAAAGGCCAGGTGGCGATTGTTCTCACGAGACAGGTCCAGCACATCGGGGTGGGCAAACTGGGCCGGGTCGCGGTTGGCGGCGCCTATGCACAGCGTGACCAGTGCGCCGGGCGCCAGCGGCACGCCGCCCACCACACAGGCCTTGACGGCCCGGCGGTTGCCCAGCTGGTTGGACGATTCAAACCGCAGGAACTCATCCACGGCCAGCGTCATCACCGCTTCCAGCGCGGCGGCGTCGGGGGCCGCGGCCATGCGCTGCAGCAGCCGGGCTTTCTCATCCGGCCATTCCAGCAGCGCCACCAGTGCGTTGCCAATCAAGTTGGTGGTGGTCTCATGACCCGCGTTCAGGATGAACACGCAGTTTTGCAGCAGCTCGGTTTCGCTCAATGTGTCACCTGCGCTCTCGCCCTGGATCAGCCGCGTGAGCACGTCATGCTCCGGATCGCCGGGGTGCGCGCGGCGGTCGCGCACCAGCTCGCGCAGGTAAGCGGTGAAATCGCTCACGCTCTGGTTGCCCAGTGCCTCCTGCTCGGGCGTCAGCTTCGGCTCCAGCGCGCCCAGGATGGCCAGCGACCAGTCGCGCAGCGGCGCGCGGTCCGCATGCGGCACGCCCAGCAGGTTGCCGATGATCTCCACGGGGATGGCCGAGGCAAAGTCTTCAATCAGATCGCCGCCGCCCCGGGCAGCCATCGCATCCAGCAAGCCATCGACCAGCGTGATGAGGCCCGGCTCCATGTCGGCAATGGCGCGGCGCGTGAGCGCACCCATGATGAGCTTGCGCACGCGCGTGTGCAGCGGCGGGTCGTTGAAGACGAGGCTGGTGGTGTGGTGCACGAGCAGGGGGGCGTCGTCGCCGCTACCGTAGGGGCCGTGGTTGTACTTCGGCGTAAATTCCACCTTCTTGTCAGAGCTGAAGGACTGCGCGTCGCGGTACACGGCCACCAGGTCCGCATAGCGCGTGAGGAAGTACGAGCCATCAGGCATGCGCCGCACTGGTTCATGCTCGCGCAGCCAGGCATAGACGGGGTAGGGGTTGGCGTAGAAATCGGCGGGCAGGGCGCGCAGGTCCAGGCTGGTGGCAATGGCTTGGGCCTGTGTGGGGGCCATGGGGGGCGTGATGGTCATGGGTGGGTTTATACAGCGCGGTATGCTGCGGGCAACGCAACTGTGGCGAATAGCGGCGACACCAGCGAACGGGGCAGCATGACCACTCTATCCTTGTCCCCCTTGCCACTGCGCACGACGATCACGTGCCGGTCGAAGTCAACATCCTTCACGCGCAGGCACAGGCCTTCTGACAGCCGCATGCCCGTGCCATAAAGAAGCCGGGCCAACAGGCTTTCGACGCCATCCATCAGCGACAGAACGGCCTGTACTTCGTCCTTGGTCAAGACAACGGGAACGCGCTTGCGCTCTGGCGGGCGGCCTATGGATTGAAGCCACGGCAAGTCCAGGCCCAGCACCTGCTTGTACAAAAACAGCAGTGCGTTGAGTGCCTGTCGGTGGGTAGCGGGCGAAACCTGCCGATCGTTGGCGAGCATGGTGAGAAATGCCTCGACCTCGGCTCGCCCCATGTCGCGCGGATGCCGCATCTTGCCTGTGCGGCCATGCCAGCGGATGAAAAAGCGCGCCCAGTAGAGGTAAGCCTTTTCGGTCTGCAGGCTATAGTGAAGGTACCGAACGCGTTCGCGCAGTTGGTCCAGCAGGCGGACGGAGTGGAAAGCAGGGGCGGCGACTTTGTCAGATTCAATATACCTGTTCATTTGTACAGTATATTGACGTAAGACTATGTCAGCAAACAACTTTTCCGAATTTTGTGAGCTATGTTATTCCGCAGGGCTCCACGTTATTCCGCAGTTTTGCGGGATATATCAATAGTTAGACCGCTAGGGAAGGTCTGAACAAGTCGTGAATTTGTCGCGCGATACCCGACGATCCAAGCGAACGCAGCGCGCGAAGCCGGATCGCACTGCATTCAGCGCGCCTCGCAACGCGATCTGCGCTGCTTGTGCAGCCTCACGCGGGTTTCGC
>JBEIPU010000157.1:0-9797 GCA_040376925.1 Caenimonas sp.
GATGTCGGCGAACTTGAACGCGACAAAGAACAGGATGATGGGGAAAAAGTCGATCAGCAGTTTCATGCTTGTTGTTTCTTGAAGTCCAAAGACGCCGAGTTCATGCAGTAGCGCAGGCCCGTGGGCGCGGGGCCATCCTCGAACACATGGCCCAGGTGGGCACCGCAGTCGGCGCAGTGCACCTCGGTGCGCTTCATCCACAGCAGGCCGTCCACCTTGGTTTCCACTGCATCAGGTGAAAGCGGCTGGAAGTAGCTGGGCCAGCCGGTGCCTGAATCGTACTTGGCGGCGGCGTCAAACAGCGGCTTGCCGCAGCAGATGCAGGCGTAGGTGCCGGGCTCCTTGTTGTCAGCGTACTTGCCGGTAAAGGCACGCTCGGTGGCCTCGTGGCGGGTCACGTCAAAGGCCAGGGGCTCGGCCCCTTTCTGCGCGAGCAGGGCCTTCCATTCGGCGTCGGTTTTCTGGATCTTGAAGCTCATGATGAACAGCTGATTTCAATGGTGGATGCCCAGTCGGGCGGGAAGGCGGCGTAGGCCTCGTGGCCCGGGTGCTCGTCAAATGGGGCCTGCAGCAGCGCCAGCAAGGTACTGACCCCTGAAAAGTCGCCAAGTTTCGCCTGGCGGATGGCCTGCTCACCCAAATGGTTGCGCAGCACGTATTTGGGGTTGGTGCGCAGCATCAGCGCGGCGGGCTGGCCGGTGGGCTCGTGCGCCAGCCGCGCGCCGTAGCCGGCCAGCCAGGCGTCCAGCCCGGCGCGGTCAGGGAACAGGTCCCGTACCGGCTCGTAGTCACCCGCCGCCACCGCATGCGACAAGCGGCGCCAGAAGATGGTGTGGTCCACCGCGCCGGCGGCCATGAGCTTCTGGATGCCTTCAATCAGCTCGCGGTCGCCTTCGCGCGCCGTGGCCAGGCCCAGCTTGGCGCGCATGCGCGCTTCCAGCTCGCGCGGGAACACCGCCTTGAAAGGCTCCAGCGCGGCCAGCGCCAGTTCCTGCTCGCCGATCAGCGGCAGCAGCGCCTGGCCCAGGCAGAACAGGTTCCAGTAGGCGATGTTGGGCTGCTTGTTGTAGGCATAGCGGCCGCCCGGGTCGCTGTGGTTGCAGATGTGGCCGGGAATGAAGGCGTCCAGGAACTGGAACGGGCCGTAGTCAATCGTCAGGCCCAGGATGCTCATGTTGTCGGTGTTCATGACCCCATGGCAAAAGCCCACGGCTTGCCATTGCGCCACCATGGCCGCGGTGCGCGCCGCCACGGCCTCCAGCAGCGCGGCATAGGCATTGCCGCCAAAGCGGGCGGTGCCCCGGCATTCCGCGTAGAAATGGTCAATGACGTAGTCGGCCAGCACGCGCAAGGGCCCGATCTGGTCGCGTGCGGCAAAGTGCTCAAAGTGGCCAAAGCGGACAAAGCTGGGCGCGACGCGGGTAACGACGGCGGCTGTTTCGGCCTCTTCACGGTATACCGGCGCGGGCGAGCCGGTGACGCACAGCGCGCGGGTGGTCGGGATGCCCAAACCGTGCATGGCTTCGGAACACAGAAATTCGCGGATGCTGGAGCGCAGCACGGCCCGGCCGTCACCCATGCGTGAATAGGGCGTCAGGCCCGCGCCCTTGAGCTGGAATTCCTGCGGACCGGCGGGCGTTTGCGCCTCGCCCAGCAAAATGGCGCGGCCATCGCCCAGCTGACCAGCCCACACGCCAAACTGGTGACCGCTGTACACACTGGCCAGCGGCTGCGTGCCGGCAATGCCCAGGTTGCCGGTGAAGGCCTCCAGCGCGGCGGGCGAGGCCAGCCAGGCGGCGTCCAGCCCCAGCTCACGCGCCAGCGCCGCATTGGTGCCCACCCAATGCGGGGCGGGCAGGGGCGTGGGCTGCAACGGGGTGTAAAAGTCCGGCCCCAGCGCGGCAAAGCTGTTGCGCCAGGCCAGGCCGAGGTCCAGGGACAGATCCGTGTCTACGGGCTTGTTCATGGGGGGATTGTCCGCGTTTCGGGCGGGCAGGGGGCGCGAGGGCTTTGGCCTGTGCGTCAGTCACGCCATTGTTGCGCGGCCGTCAGCACCTGCGCCAGGCGACCCCAGATGCCGTCGCTGAACATGCGCTCCTGGCGAAAGTTCTTGCGGACCAAGCACATCAGTCAGCCTGGTCGCGGATGTCGTCGCCGGGCCGCGAGTGGGGCCACCGGGCAGTGCGAGCGAAGGCGATTGAAAACCACCAAATAATTAAACCAAAAGAATCCGAGGGGGGTTAAGCAAAATCCTCACGCCCTGTTGCACACAAACGGCTAGATTTACTGCTGGATGCATGTTTACCCGTCGATTCTCAAGGCATCCAGTAAGGGAGTATCCGCATGAACACACATCAGGAGGCCGCTTCACGGCAGCTTTGCTCAGGCCAGGTTTCGGCGTTCGCACTCAACCCGTGGTGCACTCAGCCCCGTCCTGAAGAAATACGTTTTCGCCACCTGACCACGCCGCAGGCCATCGCTGGCGTGTTTCATTTGCGCGAAGAACTCGGCTTGCCCGACGCGGTCAGGCAGGACCCGGCGTTCATTGCGCTCGAAAAAAAAGAGACGAGGTGGGGTTCGTTGGCGCCTTCGAACTGCGCGGCGAATTCATCGGCACCATCCGCCTCATCCCGATCGGCGTCGGGCTCGCGCCTTGTGACGCCATCCTGCAGGGGTTGCCTCAATTGGTACCCCAGGCGTACGACGATGCGTGGGAGGTGGGGCGGCTCGTACTGGCGCCCGAGTACCGTGCCCAGCCGGACGTCCTGAAAACGTGCTTTAGCCTGACGCTCATGCGTTTCGTTGAACTGACTCCTTCAGCGAACTTTCTGGCGACCTGCATTCCGGCACTCAGCCGCCTGTACCGACGCTTCGGGTTTTCCGTGCTGGTCAAGGACGCATGCCGCCAGGCACAGGAATCGTATGCGCTGATTCATGGTAACGTGCCCTCGGTGCGGGCTGCCGTAGCCGCGAGCCAGAGGGAGGGAGCGACACAATGATCAATGCATGGGCCAGACTTTTCGCCCACTACAGGGATTACCATGCATACGGGCCGCCCAGGCTCAAGTACATGGGTTACTTGGGCGTGGTTTCCCTGCTGGTTTTTTATTTCATCCGCTTCACGCGGCCCAACCCCCAACTGTTCGACGACATCGCGCTGCGTGGCAGCGCCATCGTGATGCTGGCGCTTCTTGCGCTCAAGGACCATTGGCCCCAGCAGCTGAAGCGGTATTACATCGCTTATTCCTATTTCGCCGTGCTCTACTGTTTGCCGTGCTTCACAACGCTGGTGGCACTGCAGCGCGGCGGGGGCGTGCCCGCCATCTCCAACGCCTTCATCACCCTGTGCTTTCTCGTCCTGTTGACCGACTGGCGCAACACCCTGGTCATGCTGTTGGCCGGGGTCGCCATGGCCGCCGGCATTTACGTGGCCACCACACCCAATCCCCGCATCCCCATGGACCTGGTCGCGCAGCTGCCGGCTTTCATCCTGATCGTCATCGGCGGCAACCTGTTCAAGTTTTCCACCGAGCAGATTGACGCCGAGCGCAAGCTGCGCGCCACGCAGGCGCTGGCCGGCTCCATCGCGCACGAGATGCGCCACCCGCTGTCGCAGCTCAAGCACAGCCTGCACAACATCCAGCAGGCGCTGCCCGCGCCGGGCACCGCGGCGCGCGCACAGGCCCTGGGCGCGCGCGAGGTCGATGCGCTGTACCGCCACGTGGCCGAGAGCGAGATTGCGGTCAACCGCGGGCTGCAGATCATTGCGATGACGCTGGACGAGGTCAACGCCAAGCCGCTGGACACGGCCGCCTTTGCCCACCTGTCGGCTACCGAGGCCACCCGCAAGGCGGTGCAGGAATACAGCTACGAGGACGACAGCGCTCGGAACAGTGTGCAGGTGGAGGTGGTGGAGGACTTCACCTTCCGCGGCGATGAAACCGCCTACCTGTTCGTGCTGTTCAACCTGATCAAGAACGCGCTGTACTACCGCGCCCAGTACCCCGATGCGCGCCTGACCATTACTGTGCAGCCGCACCAGGTGCGCGTGCGCGACACCGGCCCGGGCATCGCACCCGAGGTGCTGGCCGGTCTGTTCGAGCCGTTTCGCTCGGTGGGCAAGTCAGGTGGCACGGGGCTGGGGCTGGCCTACTGCCAGCGGGTGATGCGGGCGTTTGGCGGGCGGATTGACTGCGCGTCCACGCCGGGCCACTTCACCGAGTTCACGCTGACCTTCCCCGCTGTCGCGCCAGCCGAGGCGCAGGCCAGCCATGCCGCCGTGCTGGCGCAGGCCCGCGCCTTGTTCCTGGGCCGGCGCATCCTGCTGGTGGATGACGACGCCGCCTTGCGCCTGACCACGCGCCACAAGCTGGCGCCACTTGGCGCCACGCTGGACGAGGCCGCCGATGGCCACCGCGCCCTGCAGATGCTGGCGCGTGAGCGCTATGACGTCGTCCTGCTGGACCTGAACATGCCGGCAATGGACGGCTACACCCTGGCCGGGCACATCCGCCAGGGCGCGGTGCCGGCCAACCGCCACGTGGCCCTGGTGGCCCACACCAGCGAACCCGCCCACGTGGCTGGCGTCAAGGTCCGCAAGGCGGGCATGGACGGGTTTGTGAGCAAGCCCAGCGACCAGCTGGTACTGGTGCGGGCACTGCAGCAGGCGCTGGAGCGGCCAGCCGCGGCAGCCGGTGCCGACCTGCTGGCCGGCTGCACCGTGCTGCTGGCGGATGACAGCGCATGGAACCGCAAGGCCGTGGCGGCGCATCTGCGCCATGCCGGCGCCGAGGTGGTGGAGGCCAGCCACGGGCGCGAGGTGCTGGACTGCCTGGTCGCGCGCACCCACTGGGACGCGCTGATCATGGACATCAACATGCCCGGCATGAACGGGCTTGAGACAGCGCGCGCGATCCGCGCCAACGCGCCGGTGTTCGCTGGCCTGCCGATCATTGCGCTGACCGCGCATTCCGACACAGCCACGGTCAACGCCGCCCGCGACGCCGGCATGAACGACTTCATCACCAAGCCGGTGGACGTGGCCTTGCTGTACACGCTGCTGTGCCGGCATACCGGTCGTGCGGTGCGTCCCGTGACGCAGGGCATCCTGGGCCCGGCAGGCACCATAGACGACCTGCTGGACGCCCGCCGGCTTGAAAATTACAACCGCCTGGGCATGATCGACGAGTTGCTGGGCGACTACCTGCCCGAGATGGCGCGCCTGGTGGACCGGCTGGACGAAGCCGTGGCCCAGCGCGACCTGGAAGCCGGCCTGGACGCGCTGCATTCGCTGCTGGGCATGAGCGGCGAGGCCGGCGCCGCGGCCCTGCACCAGCGCGTGCGCAGTTACTATGTCCCCATGGTCGAAGGCCGCGGCTGGCCCGGTGGGGACGACTGGCCGGTGGAAATCCGCGCGCTGGCCGTGCGTACCGAGGTCGCGCTGCGCCACTACGCCCAGAGCGTGCCGCGCCTGCGCGCCACCTGACACGACCGACCACAGATCCGACGGACCCCACCTATCCCACAGACCGGCATTGAATCCCATGCTCGCACCCGAATCGCTGCAGGAACCCCGCGCCATCCTGTTCGTGGACGACGAGGCCACGTCGCGCAAATGGTTTGCGCGCGCCTTTGGCGACGAGTTCACCATCGTCACCGCCGACGGCGCGGGCGAGGCACTGTCGGTGCTGAGCCAGCGTGAGCACGAGTTCGCCGTGCTGGTCACCGATTACCGCATGCCCGAGCGCGACGGCATGAAGCTGCTGCGCACGGTGCAGCGCGAGCACCGCCACCTGATCCGCCTGCTGGCCACGGCCTATGCCGAAAAGGACGTGGCCATCGCCGCCGTCAACCAGGGCAAGGTGCTGCGCATCCTGGAAAAGCCGCTGGACGACGCCCTCACGCGCGAGGCGCTGCGCGAAGCGCTGGCGCTGCACCGTGCCCAGTCGTTCGAGCGCGCGCTCAACGAAGGGCGGGTGTCGGCCCTGCGCGAGACGCTGGGGTTCCTGGCGCATGAGCTCAACACGCCGCTGGGCACCATCCGCGGCTTTGTCGGCTCGGTGGCCGACCGCTACCAGCCGCCCGGCCCCGACAGCCCGCCGGGCCAGGCGCTCTTCAGCGAAGACCGCCCGGGCCAGCTGGTAGGTGCGCTGCAAAGGGCAGGGCGCGCCGCGCTGTACTGCCAGTCGCTGGTGTCCACCTTTGTGCAGTCGGCGCGCGACGCTTACCCGGGCGCGCTGCCCCAGACCGTCAGCGCCAGCGGCCTGGTGGCCGCGCTGCTGGATGAATTCCCGTTTGAGGACAACGAACGCACCTGCGTCACCAGCCGGGTGCAGTCCGACTTCCAGTTGCCCGGCCGGCGCGACCTGCTGTACCTCGTGCTGTGCACCGTGACGAAGAATGCCCTGCTGGCCCTGCGCGCCCAGGCAGACGCGCAGCTGTGCATCACCGTCGGCCAGGACGCCGCGGCAGGGGATGGCACGGTGCGGCCCTGGGTGCAGTTTGCCGACAACGGCCCCGGTATCCCGCCCGATGTGCTGTCGCGCCTCACGCACGAGCCCGTGACCACGCGTGCCGACAGCGGCGGCAACGGCATGGGGCTGATGTTCTGCCAGCGCGTGATGCAGGCCGCCGGCGGCGCCATCCAGATCCAGTCGCAGCTGGGGCAGGGCACCACCGTCACGCTTTACTTCAAACCGCTGGCGTCCTGATCGACCGGCAGGTCGGCGGTGTGGTGCGCCACGGCCGTCAGCCCGGCTTCGTCCAGGATGCCGATGCGGCCGAACTCCAGCGACACCAGTGCGCGCCGTTCAAACGTTTTGAGTACCTTGTTCACCGTCTGGCGCGACAGGCCGATCAGGTGGCTCAGTTCCTCCTGCGACAGGTTCAGACGGCGCTGGCCGGGCCAGAACAGCTGGCCCAGGTAAAGCGCCACGCGCTGCTCGGGCGAGCGGATGCGCCCGGCCTCGATGATGGCCATGGCCTGGCCCAGGCGCAGGTTCAGGTGCGCCACCAGAAACTGGCTGAACGCGAGGCTGGTGGCACGCAGCGCATCGAATTCGTCGCGCGGCAGGCACAGCAGCTGTGTGTCGCGCAGGGCCACCACGTCGTAGCGGCGCGGCTCGCTCTTCAGCGCCGAGCCTTCGCCAAACCAGTCGCCCGCCTGCACCCCCAGGAACACCGACAGCCGCCCCTGGGCCGACTGGCTTTGCAGCTTGACCAGGCCTGACAGCACGGCGTGCCAGCCCTGCACCGGCGCGCCCGAATGCAGCATCACCTGGCCCTTGGCCGCCGATTGCAACGTGACCCGCGCCGCCACCCGGGCCTGCGCATCAGCGCCCAGCGCTGCATACCAGGGCTGGCCGTTGAGGAACTGCGTCGCGGGGTGGCTGATGTCGGCAAACATGGGGCGATTGTCGAGCAACCGCTTCCTAGGGTTAACGCTGAGCAAATGTCCACAACACGACATCAGTTGCACCGCAGGTGCAGCAGAATGAACAATCCATTTTTTTCGTTGTCCATTTCGCACCAAGGAGCTGTACCCATGCTGGGTTTGATGCAAAGCCAACCGCTGTTGATTTCGTCGCTGATCGACTTTGCGGAGCGCCACCACGGCGACGCCGAAATCGTCTCGCGCCGGGTCGAGGGTGATGTTCACCGCTACACCTGGCGCCACGTGGCCGCGCGTTCGCGCCAGGTGGCCAATGCGCTGGACAGCCTCAAGCTGGGCTTTGGTGACCGCGTGGCCACGCTGGCCTGGAACGGCTACCGTCACCTGGAGTTGTACTTTGGTGTGAGTGGCTCGGGGCGCGTGCTGCACACCATCAACCCGCGGCTGCACCCCGACCAGATCGTCTGGATCGCCAACCATGCCGAAGACCAGGTGCTGTTCTTTGACCTGAGCTTCCTGCCCATCGTGCAGGCCGTGCATGCTCGCTGCACGACCGTGAAGCACTGGGTCGCGCTGTGCGACGCCGGCAAGCTGCCCGCCGACAGCGGCATCCCCAACCTGCTGAGCTACGAAGCCCTGCTGGGTCAACAGCCTGAAAGCTACGCCTGGCCCAGCTTTGACGAGAACTCGGCGTCCAGCATGTGCTACACCAGCGGCACCACCGGCAACCCCAAGGCCGCGCTGTACAGCCACCGCTCGACCATCCTGCATGCCTACGCGGCGGCGCTGCCCGACGTCATGTGCCTGTCGGCGCGCGACTCCATCCTGCCCGTGGTGCCCATGTTCCACGTCAACGCCTGGGGCATTCCGTATTCGGCCGCGCTCACCGGCGCCAAGCTGGTGTTCCCCGGCCCGGCTCTGGACGGCAAGTCGGTGTACGAGCTGATCGAGGCCGAAAAGGTCAGCTACGCCGCCGGCGTGCCCACCGTGTGGCAGATGCTGCTGGGCCACATGAAGCCCAACAACCTGCGTTTTTCCACGCTCAAGCGCACGGTCATTGGCGGCTCTGCCTGCCCGCCGGCCATGATCACCGCCTTCAATGACGACTATGGCGTGGAAGTGCTGCACGCCTGGGGCATGACCGAGATGAGCCCGCTGGGCACGCTGTGCACGCTCAAGAACAAGCACCTCACGATGTCCGAGGCCGACAAGATGAAGATCCGCCTCAAGCAGGGCCGGGCCATCTTTGGGGTGGACATGAAGATCGTGGGCGACGACGGCCGCGAGCTGCCCTGGGACGGCAAGGCCTTTGGCGACCTGTACGTCAAGGGCCCGTGGATCGTGCGCGAGTACTTCAAGGGCGAGGGCGGCGACCCGCTGAAAGACGGCTGGTTCCCCACGGGCGACGTCGCCACGATTGACCCTGACGGCTACATGCAGATCACCGACCGCAGCAAGGACGTGATCAAGTCCGGCGGCGAGTGGATCAGCTCGATCGACATCGAGAACATCGCGGTCGCGCACCCGGCCGTTGCCATGGCCGCCTGCGTGGGCATGCCGCACCCCAAGTGGGATGAGCGGCCCATCGTGGCCGTGGTGAAGAAGCCCGGCGCCGAAGTGAGCCGGGACGAGCTGCTGGAGTTCTACAGGGGCAAAGCCGTGGCCAAGTGGCAGGTGCCCGACGATGTGGTGTTTGTCGAGGCGATCCCGCTCGGCGCCACGGGCAAGATGCTCAAGACCCGGCTGCGCGAAATGCTCAAGGACTACAAACTGCCGGGGCTTTGAAGCTGCACTGCAGAACATCACGAACCGCGCATCACCTTGCGCACCACTTTGGACCCTGTCACATGGGCGATAGATACGCCTGTGTTTAGGGGCAATCCCTGAGCGCTGCACTGCACAAAAACCATTACGCTGCGCTCTGTCAGTCAACCATGGAGACACCAATGAAATTTGCCGTCAAAGCCGTCGCCGCATCCGCCGTCCTGCTGGTCGCGGGCGCTGCATTTGCCCAAAAGGGCGAGACCGTCAAGATGGTCCGCATCGACCCCCTGACCGGCCTGCTGGGCCCGGTGGGCGTGAGCCAGATGAAGGGCTACCAGTTCTTCGCCGAGAAGTATTCCGGCGCTGGCAACCCGGCCGGCGTCAAGTTCGACATCACCTTCATCGACAACAAGCTGAGCCCGGCCGAAAGCCTGAACGCACTGAAGGCCGCCATCGACCAGGGCGCGCGCTACATCGTGCAGGGCAACGGCTCGTCGGTGGCGCTGGCGCTGATTGACGCCATCAACAAGCACAACGAGCGCAACCCCGGCAAGGAGGTCCTGTACCTCAACGACTCCGCCGTGGACCCGGACCTGACCAACAGCAAGTGCAGCTACTGGCACTTCCGCTTTGACGCCGACAC
>JBEIPU010000196.1:0-5861 GCA_040376925.1 Caenimonas sp.
GCCGCGCGCGCCAACCTCGCCTCCACCATGACCCGTGTCTGCGAGGACCACGAGCCGCTCATCATCACGCGCAACAGCGAGCAATCGGTGGTGATGCTCTCGCTGGAAGATTACAAGGCGCTTGAAGAGACGGCGTACCTGCTGCGCAACCCCACCAATGCGCGGCGGCTGCTCTCGGCCACGGCGCAGCTGGCTGCAGGCAAAGGCGTCAAGCGGGATCTGGTCAAGTGAAGCTGGTGTTTGCCGACGAGGCGTGGGATGACTATCTCTACTGGCAAAAGCACGACCGCAAGATGGTGGAGCGCATCAACAAACTGATACGTGAAGTCCAGCGTGAGCCGTTTGCCGGCGTGGGCAAGCCCGAACCCCTGAAGCATGCGCTGTCGGGCTTCTGGTCACGCCGTATCACGGACGAGCATCGCATGGTCTACCGGGTGGAAAACGATGCGCTGCTGATTGCGCAGCTGCGGTTTCACTACTGACCCCGTAGCGGGCCTCAGCCCTGCGGCCCGCGCACCAGCGCCCCCGGCATGGCCCCGGTGGGCTCGCCGTTTTCCATGATGGCCTGGCCTGCCACCAGCGTGGCGATGTAGCCCTGGGCCGATTGCGTCAGGCGCCGCCCGCCCGCGGGCAGGTCAAACACAAAGTGCGGCAAATCCAGCTGCAGGCGGTCAAAGTCGATGATGTTCACATCGGCCTTCATGCCCGGCGCCAGAAGGCCGCGGTCGTGCAGGCCATAGACCTGCGCGGTGTCGCGCGTCTGTTTCTTCACCAGCATTTCCAGCGGCAGCTTGGGCCCGCGCGCGCGGTCGCGTGCCCAGTGCGTGAGCATGAAGGTCGGCATGGACACATCGCACACATAGCCCACATGCGCGCCGCCGTCGGCCAGGCTCATCATGGTGCGCGGATGCTGCAGCTGGGTGTGCAGCTGCGACAGGTCGCCGTAGCTGTAGTTGAAGACCGGGAAGTACAGCAGGCCCTTGCCGTCGTTCTTGCCGTGGTTGGCCAGCATGGCGTCGTAGGCCACGGCCAGCGGGTTGCTGCCGGTGATCTTGCTGCGCGCCACCACGCTGTCGGACAGCAGCGGCTCGTAGTCCACGCTGCCGTTGGCGGTGGCGTCCAGCACGAACAGGCGCGGCAGCCCGCGCAAAAAGAACGCAGCCTCCTGGTTGACCTGCGCGGCCATCTCCACCACCTTCATGTCGGTCAGCGCGGCGCGCACCTGCGGGTCGCGCAGGCGGGCCAGCTTCTGCTCCCACGGCAGCGGGGCGATCTGCTGCCACAGCGGGTGCAGCACAAACGGGTGCAGCGAGCCTTCAAAGCCCATCACCATGCTGGTGGCGCGCCCGCTGACGCTGCCGTACAGCGGCACCCCATCGGCATGCGTGGCGTCCAGATGCGCCAGCAGGCGGCGCCAGGTGTCGGGCGTCTGGTCGGTCTGCACCAGCGCAAACGCCACGGGCAGGGCGTTGTCCCTGGCAATCTGCGTGAGCCACCACAGCTCGCCTTCCATGCTCACATGGTTGGCCGTCATCTGGAACACGCCGTGGCCTGCGGCCTTCATGGCGCGCGCAATGCCCATGATCTCCTCGGGCGACGAGAACGTGCCCGGCGGGTACTTGTGCTGCTGGTATTTGTGGATCAGCGTGCGGCTGGTGGAAAAGCCCAGGGCACCGGCTTTCAGTCCCTCGCCCACGATGGCGCACATGGCGCGGATGTCGTCGGCCGTGGCCTCGTCGTGCGTGACGCCGCGCTCGCCCATCACATAGGTGCGCACGGCGCTGTGTGGCACCTGCGCGCCCACGTCCAGCGCGCGGGGCTTGGCCGCCAGTGCGTCCAGATACTGGGGAAAGGTCTCCCATTCCCACTGGATGCCTTCGCTCAGCACCGTGCCGGGGATGTCTTCCACACCCTCCATCACGCTGATCAGCCATTCGCGCCGGTCGGGCTTGACGGGCGCAAAGCCCACGCCGCAGTTGCCCATGACGGCTGTTGTCACGCCGTGGTGGGTAGACGGGGAAAGGTAAGGGTCCCAGGTAACCTGGCCGTCGTAGTGCGTGTGCACATCGACCCAGCCGGGGGTGACGATGGCGCCGGCGGCATCCACATCCCGTTTGGCGGCCCCGAGCTTGCCGCCCACTTCGGCGATGCGGCCGTCCTTGATGGCGACATCGCCGGTGAACGGCGCATGGCCGCTGCCGTCCACCACGGTGGCGCCGCGGATCACTGTATCGAACATTGCTTTTGTCTCCTGCAATGACGATAGCACCCGGCGCAGCGCCCGGACAAGACAGGCGAAAGGTTTATGAGGCCTGCTTCATCGCGGCTTCAAATTCGGGCGCAGACAGCGAGCCGTCGCGGTTGGTGTCGGCCTGGTCAAAGTGCCTGGCCACGCCGCGCGCGGGCGCGGCTTCGTCGCGGCTGATCAGGCCGTCGCCGTTGGCGTCCAGGCGTTTGAAGGCCTCGGCGATCTGGGCGGTCGTCCAGTTGTTCTTGTTGGGCGGGATGGGCTGCTGGGCCGGGGTCTGCGCATGCAGCGCCATCACCGTGCCCAGGCTCAGCGTGGCAAACAGCGCGGCGCTGCGCGCTTCAAAGTTGGGGATCAGTCGTCGCTTCTTCACGGTCATCGGATGCGTCCTTTCGTTGAGTGGACTTTCATTGCACCGCAGCAGGGCGTGTAAAGCCAGTCCTTTTGCTTGCTGTTGCGGCAGACACATGCGGCTACCGCGCGTTGCCTCGCATTAAAGGACGCCGGACTCAAATTCCGAGCGCGACAGCAGGCCGTCCTTGTTGGCGTCCATCTCTTCAAAGTTCAGCCGCACGCCGCCCAGCGTCAAGGTCTCGGCACGGCTCAGGCTGCCGTCGCGGTTGGTGTCGGCACGCAAAAAGGCCTCGGCCACCTGTTGGGCTGTCCAGCCGGTCGGGGCGGGGGCGGTGACGGACGGCGGCGCAATGATGGCACCCGCCGCAGGCGCCAGCGCCGGTTCGGCAGGGGGCGCGGGCTGCTGGGCCATGGCAGAGGCCGCCAGCAGGGCTGAGGCCAGCGCGACACCGCGCAAAGGGAATGAAGCATTCATGGCAGTTTCTCCTTGGGTCTTGCGGAAAAAGGAGCGGGGCCTGCACGGTCTCGCCCTCATCCCATTCTGGGCGGCGTTTCTGGCCGGGGCAGGCGCACAAGGCTGCAAGCTGCGTAGGAAGATGCCGCAAAATGCCCCCATGGGAAACAGACTCACACAAATCGCCACCCGCACCGGCGACAACGGCACCACCGGCCTGGGCGACAACACCCGCGTGTCCAAGGACAGCCTGCGCGTGCACGCCATGGGCGATGTGGACGAACTCAACTCACACATCGGCCTGCTGCTGTGTGAAGACATGCCCGGCGGCGTGCGCGACCTGCTGGTGCAAGTGCAGCACCAGCTGTTCAACCTGGGCGGCGAGCTGTCCATCCCCGGCTTTGAGCTGCTCAAGGCCGAGGCCGTGCTGGCGCTGGACGAAGCGCTGGCGACCTACAACGAAGAACTGCCGCGCCTGCAGGAGTTCATCCTGCCCGCGGGCAACCGCGCGGCGGCGCAGGCCCATGTGTGCCGCACCGTGGCCCGCCGCGCCGAGCGCGCCGTGGTCGCGCTGGGCATGGCCGAGGCGCTGAAAGACACGCCGCGCCAGTACCTCAATCGCCTGAGCGATCTGATGTTCGTGCTGGCGCGTGTGCTCAACCGGATGAATGGCGGGGACGATGTGTACTGGAAAAGTGCAAGGATGGCGAACGCAGATCCCCAGTGATCTCAGGCTGACTTGCCTTCCACCTGAGCCCGCAGCCGCTCTTCCTGCGCCTTCAGCTCCGGCGTCAATGCATCGCCAAAATCCTCGGCGCTGAAAATCTGGCGGATCTCGATTTCTGAATCACCGCGCATCGGGTTGGGGCAGCGCTTGACCCAGTCAATGGCCTCCTGCAGCGAGGCGCACTTCCAGATCCAGAAGCCGGCGACCAGCTCCTTGGTCTCGGCAAACGGGCCGTCCACCACGCGGCGGGCCTTGCCCGAGAACTGCACGCGCGCGCCCTTGCTGCTGGGGTGCAGGCCTTCGCCGGCCTCGATCACGCCGGCCTTGACCAGCTCCTCGTTGAACTGGCCCATGGCAGTGAACTCCTGCTCGGTGGGCATGATGCCGGCTTCGCTGTCGGCGGTGGCTTTGACAAGAATCATGAATCGCATGGGGGGCTCCTTGGGGAAAAGGCAAAACAACAGTGTTTCAGCATCACGACGATCGGGGTGGGCATGAATCGACACAGGCTGTAAATTTGCCATGGCAATAAACTTGCCACATAATTTCATCAGCAAGTCAGAACCTGGAGTCCTGCCATGGCCAATCCTGCAATCGCCGTTCGCCAGAATGCCCCGGCCGCCGCCGTCCTGACCAAGGCCATGCTGCGTGCAGCCACTTTCCTGGGGCTGACCCATGCCGCGCTGGCGCGGGTGGTTGGCTTGAGCGAATCACAGATCTCGCGCATGTCCAGAGGCGACAAGGCGCTGGACATCGGCAGCAAACCGGCCGAGCTGGCCACACTGCTGGTGCGCGTGTACCGCTCGCTGGACGCGCTGGTGGGCAACGACGGGCGGCACCGCCAGCTGTGGATGGCCAGCTTCAACCGCGCCTTCAATGAAGCGCCCAAAGACGCCATCCAGAAGGTGGACGGGCTGGTGAAGGTGGTGAACTACCTGGACGGCGCCCGCGCGCTGGCCTGACGATGCGCTGGAAGGCCGCCTGGCTGGGCGATGCCCGGTCGCGCCAGCGAACGTTGTGGCGCGGGGTCGAGGCGCAGCACCGCGTAGCCACGATGCGCCTGGTGGACGACCTGGATGAACAGCATCTGCTGGAGCAAATGCTGGAGGCCAGCAAGCCCCCGCTGCCACCCGGCGCCGCCGGCACCCATTACCTGCTGTTCACTCCTTTCCGGTATGCATCACCCTGGCCGTCACGCTTTCGCCAGCCGCATGAGCCGGGCGCCTGGTATGGCGCAGACGAACCCGCGACGGTCGCGGCGGAAACCGCCTGCTGGCGCTGGCGCTTTTTCAGCGACTCCGAAGGCCTGGCACCAGAGCAGGTGCTCACCGAGCTGACCTTCTTCCAGGCGCGCTTTGCCGGGCTGGAGCTGGACATCACCCAGCCGCCCTGGGCCACCCAGCGCGCGGCCTGGCGGGCTGACGACTACACCCATTGCCATGCACTCGCCGGGGCGCTGCGCGACCTGCAGCCACCGGTGCAGGCCATCCGCTACGAAAGCGCGCGGCGTGAAGGCGGCCTGTGCCAGGTGGTGTTTGACGTGCAGGCGCTGGCCCTGCCGCACCCCCACCTGCAACAGACCTGGACCTGCAAGACCACGCGCCAGCGGGTGCTGCTGTCGCATGACGACGACTGGCTGCAGTTCGACATGGGCTGACGGCGCGCCTGCACCAAACCCGCCCGCTGGGTATCATGTCCGGCTGCCCCCAGACTACCCAAGCGAGACACACCATGACCTACCCCAACACCCAGCTCTTCATCAACGGCCAGTGGCAAGACGCCGCCGACGGCAAGACGCTGGCGGTTTTCAACCCCGCCACCGGCCAGGAAATCGGCCGCGTGGCGCATGCCAGCAAGCCTGATCTGGACCGCGCGCTGGAAGCTGCGCAAAAAGGGTTCGAGACCTGGCGCGACATGACCGCCGCCGAGCGCAGCAAGATCATGCGCAAGGCGGCCGGCCTGATGCGTGAGCGCGCGGGCGACATCGGCCGCCTGCTGACGCAGGAGCAGGGCAAGCCCCTGGCCGAAGCCAAGGGCGAGGCCATGGCCGCCGCCGACATCATTGAATGGTTTGCCGA
>JBEIPU010000043.1:0-25209 GCA_040376925.1 Caenimonas sp.
CTTCGCCACCTCACAGGCCGCCACCGCACGCAGTCCATCAACCGGCTGCTGGGGCTGCTGCTGGCGTTCAACGCGGGCGCCATCAATGCCGGGGGCTTTCTGGTGGTGGGGCTGTACACGTCGCACATGACCGGCTTTGTCTCGGTCATTGCCGACAACCTGGTGCTGGGCCAGATGGCGCTGGTGCTGGGGGCGGTGGGGGCGCTGCTGTTCTTCATTGCAGGGGCGGCCACCACGGCGGTACTGGTCAACTGGGCGCAGCGCCATCACCTGCGCAGCGGCTATGCGCTGCCGCTGCTGCTCGAATCAGCCCTGCTGCTGGTGTTTGGTCTGGTGGGCGCGGTGCTGCACCGCCAGACGCCGTTTGCCGTGCCGCTGGCGGTGCTGTTGCTGGCCTTCACCATGGGGCTGCAGAACGCGCTGGTGACCAAGGTGTCGTCGGCGCAGATCCGCACCACCCACATGACGGGCGTGATCACCGACCTGGGCATCGAGCTGGGCAAGCTGTTTTACTGGAACGGCACCGGGCTGCCGCCCGAAAGCCATGTGCGCGCCAACCGGGCGCGGCTGCGGCTGTTTGCGGCGTTGCTGGGCATGTTCACCGCCGGTGGCGTCATTGGCGCGGCGGGCTTCAAGTACATCGGTTTTGGCTGGGTGGTGCCGTTTGCAGTGGTGCTGCTGGCCATGTCACTGCCGCCGCTGCTGGCCGACCTGCGCCATTTCGCTCGCCGTGAACCTTACCGCGCGGCCACACCGCCGCGCCTGCCCTGAGCCCCCACCATGCAAACCAACCTGGCCCCCGAATACCGCGACACGCCCGAAGGCAAGGAAGCCGAGGCCATCCTGCGCAAATGCGTGCACTGCGGCTTTTGCACCGCGACCTGCCCCACCTACCAGCTGCTGGGTGACGAGCTGGACGGACCGCGCGGGCGCATCTACCTGATGAAGCAGGTGCTGGAGGGCGAAACACCCACGCGCAAGACGCAGCTGCACCTGGACCGCTGCCTGACCTGCCGCAACTGTGAAAGCACCTGCCCCAGCGGCGTGCAGTACGGCCACCTGGTGGACATCGGCCGCAAGATCGTGGACGACAAGGTGCCGCGCCCCGCGGGCGAAAAGGCCTTGCGCTGGGCGCTGAAAGAGGGCCTGCCCTCGCCGCTGTTTGGCCCCGCCATGGCCGTGGGGCAGATGGTGCGCGGCCTGCTGCCCGCCAGCCTGAAGGCCAAGGTGCCGCCCAAACAGAACGCCGGCACCTGGCCCACCCGCACGCATGCGCGCAAGGTCCTGATGCTGGCGGGCTGCGTGCAGCCGGCCATGATGCCCAACATCAACAGCGCTACCGCGCGCGTGCTGGACGCTGCCGGCATCCAGACGGTGGTGGCGGGCAACGCGGGCTGCTGCGGCGCCGTCAGATTCCACCTGAACGACCAGGCCGGCGCCATGGCGCAGATGCGCGCCAACATTGATGCGTGGTGGCCGCATGTGCAAGCAGGGGTAGAGGCGATCGTCATGAACGCATCGGGCTGCGGCGTGACCGTCAAGGACTACGGCCACATCCTGCGCGATGACCCGGCCTATGCGGCCCAAGCCGCGCGCATCAGCGAACTGACGCGTGACCTCAGCGAGCTGCTGCCCGAGCTGGTCGACGCGCTGCGCCCGCGCGTGGCGGCGCGTGCGGGACAGGTGGCGTTTCACCCGCCGTGCACGCTGCAGCACGGCCAGAAGCTGCGCGGCGGCGTGGAAAAGCACCTGGGCGCTTTGGGCTTCCAGGTGAACGTGAGCGCCAATGAGTCGCACCTGTGCTGCGGCTCGGCCGGCACCTACAGCGTGCTGAACCCCGACATCGCGTACAACTTGCGCGACCGCAAGCTGGGCCATTTGAAAGAGTTGCAACCAGAGGTGATCGTCAGCGCCAATATCGGCTGCATCACCCACCTGCAAAGCGGCACGGCCACGCCGGTGCGCCACTGGGTGGAACTGCTGGACGAGGCGCTCGGACCCTCCTGACACGATGCTGTCAGCAGCGGCGGCGCAAGATAGCCGCCTTTTGCCAGGCAGTTGAGGGACTGCCGCCGCCGGGCTGGGGGGCCCGCACCATGACCATCACGCTGAAGGTAATTGGCACGCTGCGCGCTGCGCGGTATCGTGGCTGACCATGCGCCGCGCCGACCGTCTTTTCCACATCATCCAGCTCATCCGGGGCCGAAGGCTGACCACGGCCGCCTTTCTGGCCCAGCGGCTGGAAGTGTCCGAGCGCACGATTTACCGCGACGTGGCCGACCTGCTGCACCAGGGCGTGCCCATTGAGGGCGAGGCCGGCGTGGGCTACCGCCTGGGCGCGGGCTTTGACCTGCCGCCCATGATGTTCACCCACGACGAAGCCAAGGCGCTGGTCGCCTCGGCCCGCATGGCCCAGGCCTGGCTGGACCCGGGCCTGGCGCAAAGCGCGCAGGACGCCCTGGGCAAGATCCTGTCGGTGCTGCCGGCCGATGCGCGCACCGCGGCCGAATCGCTGGCCGTGTTTGCCCCCGGTGGCGGGCTGGACGCCCCGGCCCAGCGCACGCTGCAGACCCTGCGCGAGGCGGTGCAGGCGCGCGACAAGATCTTCATCCAGTACCTGGACCTGAGCGACAAGCCCAGCGAACGCACGCTGCGCCCGCTGGGCTGCTTTTACTGGGGCAAGGTCTGGACGCTGGCCGCCTGGTGCGAAACGCGCGAGGACTTCCGCAGCTTCCGCGTGGACCGCGTGACCTATGTGCGCCGCCTGGACGAACGCTTTCGCGACGAACCCGGCCGCACGCTGGCCGACCTGGCGCGGGTGGAAGACGCGCGGGCGCGCGAGATGGGGTGGATGTCCTGAGCCTGCGCCCCGGCTTGACCGGTCAGCGCCCCAGCGCCTCCCGGTACCGCCGGCTCACGGGCACCACCGAGCCGTCGTGCAGGGTCAGCCGTGCATCGCCGCTGTCCAGCGGCTCGATTTCGGCCACCCGGTCCAGGTTGACGGCGTGGCTGCGGTGCACGCGCACAAAGCGCGCCGGGTCCAGCTGGTCCAGAAATTCGCTCAGGGTGGCGCGCAGCAGGTAGTCGTGTCCGTTCACCCGCAAGCCCACATAGTTGCCCTGGGCCTGCACATGCGCGATGTCGGCCGCCGCGATCAGGAATTCACGGCGCAGCTTGCGCACCAGAAAGCGCTCGGGCCTGGCGGTGGGAGCGGGCACGGGCGCGGCGGCGGAGCCGGCCGGCGGCTCGGGTGCGTCCAGCACGCGCGCTTCGCCCTGCAGGCGCAGCAGCAGCAGGCGCCAGCTCAGCACGGCGGCCAGGATCATGGCGTAAGTGCGCACATCTTTCAGGTATTCATAGGCCAGCATGCCGGTCCATGAAACCACCTGGTACGGTTCGCCCAGCGTTGCGTAGGCGGCCTTGCGCAGCGCCACCATGCCTGCCACGTGCAGCGCGCAGAACACCGCGGTGCCGGCCAGGTGCCAGGCCAGGTGGGTGCGCAGCACCCCCCAGCGCAGGGGAAAACGGCGCTCCCACGCCACCACCGCCGGCACCAGCAGGCCCAGCACGATGGCGCTGGACACTTCCCACACCAGCGGCTGCCACAGCGCCAGCTGCGGCCGGTCCAAGCGCTGCACCAGGGTGTTGAAGCCGGCCTGCAGCGCCAGCACCGCCACCCAGAAGGCCACCTCGGCGCGCTGTCGCACCGGCTGGAAGCGCGCAAACCAGTCTGTTGCATCTGCCATGGCGGCGAGTTTAGGCGCGGGGCGCACGGATTTCGTCACCACCGGCCCGCCGCTTGTCACAAAGGGGTGGCAATTCGTCCCAATCCCGCGCTGCGGTGCGGTGGCGCGTCGCACCATGCGCCCATGAACCGCCGCCACGACATCGACGCCCTGCGCGCCCTGGCCTTTGCCGGGGTCATCCTGTACCACGTGGCCATGTACTACGTGGCCGGCTGGCACTGGCACCTCAAGAGCCCGCACGCGGCCGAATGGCTGCAATGGCCCATGCGCGCGCTCAACCTGTGGCGCATGGACCTGGTGTTCCTGATCTCGGGCGTGGCCTTCGGCTTCTTGCGCCGGGGCCAGACGGCGGCCGGCCTGATCGGCCAGCGCAGCCTGCGCCTGCTGCTGCCGCTGGCGTTTGGCATGGCGGTGGTGGTGCCGTACCAGCCGTATGCGCAGGCGGTGGCCAACGGCAGCATCGCGCCGGGGCTGGCTGACTTCCTGCTGCGCTACTACACGGGCGGGTCCATCGGTGGTGGATGGCCGCGCAACGCCTTTGACGGCTGGGACTTCGGCGTCACCTGGAACCACCTGTGGTACCTGCCCTACCTGTGGGCCTACACCACGCTTTTGGCGCTGGCGCTGCCGGTGGTGGAGTCGGCCGCCGGCCGGCGCTTGCGCGATGCGTTCACCGGCCTGCGCGGCGCCGCACTGCTGGTGGTGCCGGTGCTGCCGCTGGCGCTGTATTCCGCCACGCTGTGGCCGCGCTTTCCGGTCACGCACGACCTGATCCACGACGGCTGGTTGCATGCCGTGTACTTCACGCTGTTCGTCTATGGCTGGTGGATGGGCGTGGTGCCGGGCTGGTGGGCCGAGCTGCGCCGCCTGCGCCGGGTGGCGCTGGCGCTGGCGGTGGTGCTGTTTGCGCTGTTTGTGGGCCTGCGCTCCAGCGTGGCCGGCCTGCCCGCGCGGCTGGCGGCCGACGCCTACCTGTGGGCCAGCCTGGTGGCCGTGCTGGGCTGGGCCCACCACACGCTCAACCGCCCCTGGCCCTGGCTGCGCTGGGCCAACGAATCGGTCTACCCCTGGTATGTGTTGCACCAGACGCTGATCATCGTGCTGGCCGTGGCGCTGGCGCCCTGGGCGCTGGGGCCGGTGGCAGAGCCCGCGGTGCTGGTCGCGGGCACGGTGCTGGGGTGCTGGCTGATCACCGATGGGCTGGTGCGGCGCGTCAACCCGCTGCGCGCGCTGTTCGGCCTCAAGCCGCGAGCGCGGCCTCAATGTCTTTTGCCAGATCCGCCGGCGCCGTCTGCGGCGCATAGCGCCCGATGACCTGGCCGTCCTTGCCGATCAGGAATTTGGTGAAATTCCATTTGACGGCGGTGCTGCCCAGCAGGCCCGGCGCCTCCTGCGTGAGCCACTGGAACAGCGGGTCAGCGCCCACGCCGTTGACTTCCACCTTGGCCATCATGGGAAAGCTCACGCCGTAGTTGAGCTGGCAGAAGCTGGCGATCTCTTCATTGCTGCCCGGGTCCTGCGCGCCGAACTGGTTGCAGGGAAAGCCCAGCACCACTAGGCCCTGCTTCACATAGTCCTGGTGCAGCTTTTCCAGACCGGCGAACTGCGGTGTAAAACCGCAGGCACTGGCGGTATTGACCACCAGCAGCACCTTGCCGCGGAATTTGCCCAGCTTGACGCGCTTGCCGTCGGTCTGCACCGCTTCGAAATCCCAGGCCGTGGTCATGACAAATCCCCACAAGTTTCTGATCTGCCGGACGTTAACATGGTGAGCACCAACACCATGACACCCCATGCCATTGCCCTGGTGGGCTTTACCTCTTTTGAACATTCGGCGTTTGAGTCGTTCTTCCGCCTGGCGCGGCGCCAGCCGGGCTTTCGCCTCGTGGACGACCTGAGCGCCGCGGCTCTGATCCTGGCCAATGCCGACGACCTGGACGTGATGCGTGACCTGACGGCCATGGCGCCACGCCAGCCCGTGCTGCTGATCGGCAGTTCCAGCCGCGGCACGGCCTGGCCGGTGCAGCCACGCCCGATCAAGCTCATGAGCGTGCTCACAGCCATGGAGCAGGTTCTGTCGCCTGCGCCGGTGGCGCCCGCGCCCGAGGCCGAGGCGCCGTCCCGGCGCCGCGCGGCCGCAGCCGATGTACCGACCCAACCCCTGACAAGCGACGACGGCATCCTGGTGGTGGACGACAGTGAGACGGCGCTGCACTTCATGCAAAACCGCCTGCGGCGCTTCGGCTTCACCGCCGAGCTGGTGCACAGCGGCGAAGAGGCGCTGGAACGCATCGCCAAAAAGCCCTACAGATTCGTGTTCCTGGACGTGATGATGGAAGGCATGGACGGCTACCAGGCCTGCCGCAGCATCAAGCAGCGCTACTACCCCGACGGCAAGCCGCCGGTGGTGGTCATGCTGACCAGCCGCACCGGCACCATCGACAAGGCCAAGGGCAAGCTGGCCGGCTGCGACGCCTACCTGCCCAAGCCACTGACCGAGCGCGACCTGGCGCTGGTGCTGACGAAATTTGACGTGGAAATCCAGCGCAGTTTCCAGCCGACGCGGCTGGAGCGCGGCTGATTCAGTGCGTGCCCTTTCCGCCCGGCCAGGCTGACCACGCCGCCGCCAGCAGGATCAGCGCGCCGCCCAGCAGCGTCTGGCCCGTCAGCTGCGCCGCGCCCAGCGCCACCGACGACACGCTGGCAAACACTACTTCGCTGAGCATCACCAGCGCCGTGGTGTGGGCCGCCAGCCGCGCTGCGCCGTACTGCAGCGCCAGGTTGCCGATCAAAAAGCACACACCCAGCACCAGGCCCAGTGCCAGCCAGCCGATGCCGGGTGCGGGTGGCGCGCTGACCAGGCCTTGCGCCATGCCCACACTGGCCGCCGCCACGGCCATCAGCGTGCCGCCGCCAAACATGGCCAACACGCGCGACTCGCCGGGTACGCGGTTGAGCTTGAGCAGCAGGATGTTGGTCAGCGCAAAGCAAAAGCCGCCGGCCAGCGCCAGCCAGTCGGGCAGACCCTCGGGCACGGGCCAGGCGGTGCCATCGGTCTTGAGCACGATCACCACGCCGGCCAGTGCCAGCACCAGCCGCAGCAGCGATGCGGTCGTGGGCTTCTCGCCCAGCAGCGGCCAGGCCAGCAGCACCGACCACGCGGGCATCAGGTAAAACAGCAGTACCACGCGCACCACATCGCCCACCGTCACGGCCCAGTTGAAGCCCACGTTGGTCAGGCCCGACGAGGCCATCAACAGCCACAGCAGCGGTTGCGACGCGAAGCTGCGCCATGCACCCGGGCGCACCGCCAGCAGGCAGGCCAATGAGAAAGCGTAGATAAGCGCGGTGGCCCACAGCGGATGCAGGCCATGGGCTTCGAGCTGGCGGAACGGCCACCACGAGACCCCCCAGACAAAGGCGTTGAACATCAACGCAAGGATGGGCAACAGGGGATTCATGAGATAGGGATCTTCACCAGTGCCGCCGCGGAACCGGCTTCGCCGGGCCGCTGGGGGCGCCCCCTGGGGGGAGGCGGCCGAAGGCCGCTTCGGGGGGAGCCTTATTCACCCATGCATGTTGTCGTGACGTGCTACTTCGAGCAGGTGCTCAACCTCTGCCTTGTACTTGATGCAGTTGCTGGCGTGCCAGCGCTTGATCAGCCACATCACGCCGGCCACCACAATGCCAAACGCCGTGATCGCGCCAAAAGCCGACAGGCCCATGCCGGTGGACAGTGTGTAGAACGCGCCCAGCGCCAGGATGCAGGCCTGCTCATTGAAGTTCTGCACGGCAATGGAGCGGCCCGCGCCCATGAGGTTGTGCCCGCGGTGCTGCAGCAGCGCGTTCATCGGCACCACCAGAAAGCCGCCCAGCCCGCCCAGCAGGATCAGGAACGGCGCGGCCACCCAGACGTTGTCAATGAAGTTCAGCAGGATCACCAGCAGCCCCATGCCGATGCCCAGCGGGATCACGCTGGTGGCCATGTCCAGGCGCATGCGTACCGATGCAATCACCGCGCCCACGGCGGTGCCAATGGCCACCACGCCCACCAGCGTAGAGGCCTGGGTGACGCTGTAGCCCAGCGCGGCGGCGGCCCAGGCCAGCACGATGTAGCGCAGGTTGCCGCTGACGCCCCAGAACAGCGTGGTGGTGGCCAGCGAGATCTGGCCCAGCTTGTCGCGCCACAGGCGGCTGTTGCAGGTCCAGAAGTCCGGCAGCAGCACCAGCAGATTTTTGGGCATGGGCCGCATTTCCACGCCGGTGAGCGGGATACGGGTGTTGAACCAGGCCGCCACCATGTAGATGAAGATCAGAACAAAGATGGCGGCCTCGGGCGCGGTGTCGATGCCGGTGTTGATGACCGGGAAATCCACGCTCAGCAGCCGGGCCGACACCGCCGCGCCCACAAGCTGGCCGCCCAGCAACACGCCCAGGATGATGGAGGCGATGGTCAGGCCCTCGATCCAGCCGTTGGCCTTGACCAGCTGCGACGGTGGCAGCAGCTCGGTGAGGATGCCGTACTTGGCCGGTGAATAGGCCGCGGCGCCCAGCCCCACGATGGCGTAGGCCATCAGCGGGTGCGAGCCGAACAGCATCAGCAGGCAGCCAAACACCTTGATCGCGTTGCTGATGAACATGACCTTGCCCTTGGGCAAGGCGTCAGCAAAAGCGCCCACGAAGGGCGCCAGGATCACATAGAAGAGTGCAAACATCGGCACCAGCGCGGCCTGCTGCCACTCGGGCGCGCCACCGGCGCGCAGCAGCGCCACGGCACCGACGAAAAGCGCGTTGTCGGCCAGCGACGAAAAGAACTGGGCCGACATGATGGTGAAAAAACCGCGCTTCATCAGGGAAGTTGCTTCGCATTCATACGGCTTATGCCGTGTTATTTATCAGACTGTCTCCAAGCGACTGGTCGTTATATCACGCCCGGTAATGACAAAATTCCGGGCTATGAACCCCCACGCTCGACACTTCGTGTACTCGCTGCCCCCCGAGGGGGCCTCGGTCTCCTTGAGGCGGCTCGGCGGAGACTGACCATGCCCCGCCCCATACAAGCCACCATCCACACCGAAGCCCTGCGCAACAACCTTGCGCGCGTGCGCGCCGCCGTACCCGACGCCCGCGTCTGGGGGGTGGTCAAGGCCAATGCTTACGGTCACGGCATCGAGCGGGTGTTTGAAGGCCTGCGCGGCGCCGATGGCTTTGCGCTGCTGGACTTGACCGAAGCCGAGCGCATCCGCGCCCTGGGCTGGCGCGGGCCCGTGCTGCTGCTGGAGGGCGTGTTTGAGCCGCGCGACCTGGAGCTGTGCTCGCGCCTGAACCTGTGGCACACGGTGCACTGTGACGAACAGATCGACATGCTGGCCACCCACAAGACGCACCAGCCGCACCGCGTGTTCCTCAAAATGAACTCGGGCATGAACCGTCTGGGCTTTGCACCGCAGCGCTTTCGCACGGCCTGGACGCGGCTGAACGCGCTGCCCCAGGTGGACGAGATCTCGCTCATGACGCACTTCAGCGACGCCGACGGCCCGCGCGGCATTGCCCACCAGGTGGCCGCCTTTGCCGAGGCCACGCGAGACCTGCCCGGTGAACGCAGCCTGGGCAACAGCGCCGCCACGCTGCGCCATGCGCGGGCAGCGGATGTTCGGGCAGACTGGGTTCGCCCCGGCATCGCCATCTACGGCAGCGCGCCGGATTTCCCCGAACGCACCGCGCAGCAATGGGACCTGCAGGGCGCCATGACGCTGGCCAGCAAGCTGATCGGCACGCAGGACCTGCAGCCGGGCGACACCGTGGGCTATGGCTCCAGCTTCACAGCGGATGTGCCCATGCGCATTGGCATCGTGGCCTGCGGCTATGCCGACGGCTACCCGCGCCACTGCACCACCGGCACACCGGTTCTGGTCAATGGCGTGCGCACCCGCATGGTGGGCCGCGTCAGCATGGACATGCTGACGGTAGACCTGACGGGCGTGCCCGACGCGGGCTTTGGCAGCGAAGTCACGCTGTGGGGCCGAGCCTCCAGCGGCTCCGTGCTGTCCATCGACGAGATCGCCCAGGCCGCAGGCACCGTGGGCTACGAGCTGATGTGCGCGCTGGCGCCGCGCGTGCCGGTAGTGCAGGGGTAAGACGCGGGCTTAACGGTAAACTTCACGACGGTTGCCCACCCGCAGCACCCGAACGATGATTCGCTGGTCCTGTATGTCGCAGATGATGCGCCAGTCACCCACGCGGTACTTCCAGTAACTCCCAAGCTTCGCGCCTGCGAGTGGTTCCCCGATGGCGCGAGGGTTCTCCAGGATGGAGAGCCGCGAGCGCAAAAACTCCAGAATCCGCACCTGAATCTGATTGTCGAGCTTCTTCAGGTCCTTGACCGCATGGCTCGAACTCAATGGCCCAGGCCAAGCTGGCGCTCCACGTCGTCCAGCGGGATGGCCTTGCGGTTCTTGCGCGCCCGTGCATCCGCCAGGTAGAAGTCCTCAAGATCGTCGATGTATTCGAGGATGGCCTCACGCGCGAGCGTCGTCTTGGTGCGGCCGGTTTCCTGCGCCAGGGCTGCAAGGCGTTGTTCTATCGGGTCGGGCAATCGAATGGCAAGCATGAGAAGCTCTTTTGCTATACGTGTGTAGCAAAAGTTTCAGCGCCGCCGCAAACCCAGCGTCATCACCGCGCCCACCACGATCAGCGCACCCACGATCTGGACCGGCGCGATGGCCTGGCTCAGGATCAACCAGGCCAGCACCAGCGCAAACACCGGCTCCACATTCATGATGGCGCTGTTGCCCACCACGCCCAGGCGCGGCAGCACGGTGAACATGATGGTGAAGGCCGTGCCGTACAGGAAGGTCAGCGCCGCCAGCCCGCCCCAGCCGGCCGGCGCCGTGGGCAAATGAAAGCCGCCCTGTGCGCCCACCATGGCCAGCGCCACCAGCCCGGCCATGGCCATGGTGGTGGCAGTGCGCACGCGCCCGTCCAGGTCGCCGGCCTCGTGCTGCGTCAGCACCAGCGCCAGGCCGAAGGTGCCCGCAGCCGCCAGCGCAAAGGCCACGCCCGCTCCAATGCGGCCCCACTGGCCTGCCGCGCCCAGGCCTGACGCCGCGCCCAATACATCCAGCGCCAGCGCCAGGCCCAGCAGGATGACCGGCATGGCGATCAGCAGCGCGCGCTCGGGCCGCTGGCGGTAGACCACCCAGGCCCACAGCGCCGTCCAGATCGGGTAGGTGTTGAAAGCCAGCAGCGCCAGCGCCACCGGCAGCCGTGCCACGGCCGAATAAAGGCACAGGCTTTGCACGCCGATCAGCAGGCCGATCAGCGGCAGCATGCGCTTGTGGCGCGCGGTGAACACCACGCGCACGCCCTGCGCGGCCAGGATGGCCACGATCACCAGCGCCGTGACAGCGCTGCGGAACACCACGGCCGTGGCCACGTCGGCCCCGTTGTTGAAAGCAATGCGCGCGGCCACATGGTTGGCGCCCATCATCAGCGCGATGAGCAGTAGCGTGGCGAAGGCGGTGGCGCTGAGCGCGCGGGTAGGTGGCGGCATCAGGGGTGTATCAGGACAGGCTGGACAGATGGGCTTGGGCGGCCTTGGCGAGCTTGTCGTCGAAGGTGGCCAGAGGGCACTGGAGTTCTGCTGCCAGCCAGAGGTAGCTGGCGTCGTAGGCCGGGAGGTTGTAGCGCTGACCCAGCGCGAACGTGGCCGCCACGTCGATGCGCAACAGCTCGATGTCGAAGTCCTGCCACAGCGCCAGCCCGGTGGCCGCAGCCACCGTGGCGCCGTGGCGGGCCTTTTTGAGCGCAACGTTGCAGACCTCGGACTGCAGGATGAACGGCGCGTAGAGGCTGCGCCCGGACAGCCGGGCCCGGGCCTGGTCCTGAGTTGGCTCCTGGAACAGGATGCCGGCCAGTGCGCTGCAGTCCACGACCAGAGGCGGCTGTGGCAGGTAGCGCGCGGGCGGTTCGGCCACGTAGAGTGTCTGCGCCGACGAGTGTGACGGCCAGCTCATCGAGAGTCCCGGTCTTCGCGAATGATGTCGATGCTGGACGGACCCGAGTCAATGGGCTCTGGAAAGCGCATCTTCAGTTCGGCTGCGATCTGGTCCACGGTCTTCCAGCCCTGGCGGACGATGGGAAAGCCCTGCTTGTCATAACCCACGATGCGCGGCGCGCCAGGGTGGGTTGACAGCGGCGCGCCTGTGTCCAGCGCGGCCTGCTCGATGATGGCCATGAGCTCGCCCTGCAGCGAGCGGTGGTTGCGGCTGGCCCGCTGGCGCAGGGCCTCGGCCAGTTCCTCAGGAACGTCTTTGATGGACAGATTTGGCATGATTTGCCTCCGATTTGGAGCCATATTGGAGGCAAATTGGAGATCTGTCAATACAAATTGCGTACTTTGGCGTGCAGACGGCTCAAACCCAGCAGCGCATCGGTGAACGGCGTGGGTACCCCCGTCAGCGCCCCCAGCTCCTTGACCACGGTCACCAGCGCGTCCAGCTCCACCGCGCGGCCGGCTTCCACGTCCTGAAGCATCGATGTCTTGAACGCGCCGAGCTTGAGCGTCATCTGGTGGCGGTCTTCGGGCTGCTGGTCGATCGGGATGCCGATGCGCGCGCCGATCTCCCTGGCCTCCAGCATCACCGCCGAAATGAAGCCGCGCACCAGGTCGTCGCCCATGATCAGGTCGGTGGTGGCACCGGTCATGGCGCTCACGGGGTTGACCGTCATGTTGCCCCACAACTTGTACCAGGCGTCTTTCTGGATCTGCCCGGACAGCACGGCTTCAAAGCCGGCCTTGGCCAGCAGCGCCACCAGTTGCTCCACCCGCGCGGTCTTCTCGCCGGACGGCTCGCCGATGATGAGCTTGTTGCCAAAGTGGTGCTTCACATGGCCCGGCCCGTTGAGCGAGCAGCTGGCATGCACCACGCAGCCGATGATGTGATGGCCGGGAATAGCCGCCGCAATGGTGCCGCCCGGGTCCACGGCGGCCAGCCGCGTGCCGGCCAGCGCGCCGCCGAAGCCTTCAAAGAACCACCAGGGCACGCCGTTCATGGCGGTCAGCACCACGGTGTGCGGCGCGAGCAGCGGGGCTATGGCCTGCGCCACGCCGGCCATGGCCGGCGCCTTGACGGCCACGACCACCAGGTCCTGCACGCCCAGGTCGGCCGGGTTCGCGCTGGCATGCACCGGCACGCCGGCCGTGTGCCCGCCGCTGTCCAGCCGCAGGCCGTGGGCCTGCACGGCCTGGAGCGTGTCGCCGCGCGCGACCACGCTCACGTCGCAGCCCGCCTGCGCCAGGCGCACGCCGATCCAGCCGCCGATGGCGCCGGCGCCGTAGATGGTTACTTTCATGGGGTGTGTGTCAGTTCTTGTAGCTGTCGTCAATGCGGTCCACGCGCCGCACCAGCGCGTCAAACACGTCCTGGCCCGCGCCGAATTTCGCGTCGAACTGGAACGAGTCGTGCGTGGTCTTGTGGGCCACGGCTTCGGGGACCGGGATGGCCGGGCCCAGCGCGGCCTGCGTCACCTGCACATCGCAGGCGCGCTGCAGCGTCCACAGCCGCACCAGCGTCAGCGGCAGGGTCGGGCCCGCGGCCAGCAGGCCGTGGTTGCGCAGGATCAGCAAGGGCTTGTCGCCCATGCTGGCCAGCAGGCGCGGCGCTTCCTCGGCATGCACGGTGATGCCCTCAAAGTCGTGGTACGCCACCATGCCGTGCAGCTGGGCCGAATAGAAATTGTTCTGCGCCAGGCCGCCCTGGGTGCAGGCCACGGCCAGCCCGTTGGTGGTGTGGGTGTGCATGACGCAGTGCGCCCCATGAACGTTGTCGTGAATCGCCGCGTGGATGGTGAAGCCCGCAGGGTTGACCGGCCAGGGGTTGTCGTCGAGCTTGTTGCCCTGGATGTCGATCTTCAGCAGGTTGCTGGCGGTGACTTCGCTGTAGTGCAGGCCAAAGGGGTTGATGAGGAACTGCTTTTGCCCACCCGTCACGCTGTCGGGCAGCCGCACCGTGATGTGGTTGTAGATCATCTCGGTCCAGCCCAGCATGTCAAAGATGCGGTAGCACGCCGCCAGTTGCACGCGGGCTTTCCATTCATCGGGATGCATGGCGGGTTTGAGTACGGCGTTCATCACAGTCCTTTCTCTTTTCAAGTGACACCGCAGAACCGGCTTTGCCGGGCTGCAGGTGTCGCCCCCTTGAGGGGGAGGCGCGAAGCGCCTCGGGGGTGGTTCTACGCTTCTGCTGTAAAGCCCACTTGTTTCACGATCGGCGCCCACTTGGCGGTGTCACGCTTGATCAGCTCGGTCAGCTCGGCGGGGGTGGACGACATGGCTTCCAGGCCGAAGCCGTTCAGGCCGTCGATCACGTCCTTTTGCGCCAGCGCGTTCTTCATGGACGCATTCAGGCGGGCCACCAGCTCGGGTGCAGCCTTGGCCGGCAGGAAGAACGCGAACCACTCGCTGTGCGTGGCGTTCTTGATGCCCTGCTCTTCATAGGTGGGCACATCGGGGGCAAAGCGGTTGCGCTTGGCGCCGGACACACCCAGGATGCGGACCTTGCCGGTGGGCAGGTGCTGCGTCAGGTCGCCGATCGGGCCTGACACGGCCGACACGTTGCCGCCCAGCAGGTCCAGCATGGCCGGCTGCGTGCCGCGGTAGGCGGCGTGCTTCAGGTCCACACCGGCGTTCTTGCCCAGCAGCGCGCCGATGAAGTGCGGCGTGGAGCCGGCCGCCGGCGAGCCGAAGTTGGCGCCCAGCGGGTTGGCCTTGGCCCAGGCCAGGAACTCGGGCACGGTCTTCACGCCCAGCGGCACGGCGGGGCCAACGGCCAGGCCAAAGTCAAAAACGCAGCCCAGCGTCACAGGCGTCAGGTCCACCAGCGGCTCGTACGCGAGCTTCTTGTAGATGTGCGGGTAGATCGTGAGGATGGAGGTGGGCGTCTGCAGGATGTTGGCGCCATCGGGTGCGGCGGCCTTGACGGTCTGCACGGCAATCTGGCCGCCCGCGCCGGTCTTGTTCTCGACCACGGCGGACTTGGCGAAGTCGCCCTGCAGCTTCTGCGCCACGCGGCGGCAGATGGTGTCGGAGGTGCCGCCTGCTGCAAAGCCCGTGATGATTTTGGTGTTCTCCAGCTGGGCCTGGGCAAAGGCCGACTGGCCCAGGCCAGCGAGGAAAGCCGAGGCGCCAGCGGACTGCAGGACTTGGCGACGCGAGAAGGTCATGGTGTTTGTCTCCGTGAAGGGATGAAAAAAGGGAACGGCAAGTCTAGGCTTTCATGACGCATCACGCATCCATACAACCCCGCCTGAATGCGTCACCGCGCCCTGGTGGCTGGGGCGCACGGTGGCCGCGTACTTTTCCAGTAGCCCGCCGCGTGGTGGTGCGGACTTTGGCATGCCAGCCAGGCGCGTGCGCATGTCCTCGGGCGTCAGGTCCACCGTGATGCTGCGTGCGTCAGGGCGCGCGTCAATGCGCACGATATCGCCGTCGCGCAGCGCCGCGATCGGCCCGCCGTCGGCGGCTTCGGGCCCGGCATAGCCGATGCACAAGCCGCGCGTGGCGCCTGAAAACCGGCCGTCGGTCAGCAGCGCCACCTTGTCGCCCATACCCTGGCCGTACAGCAGCGCGGTGATGCCCAGCATCTCGCGCATGCCGGGGCTGCCGCGCGGGCCTTCGTTGCGGATCACGATCACGTCCCCGGCCGCATAGCGCATCTGCTGCACCGCGCCCTGGGCTTCTTCCTCGTTCTCGAACACACGCGCCGGGCCGCTGTGCACCAGGGTCTTCAGGCCCGCGGTCTTCAGCAGGGCGCCGTCCGGGCACAGGTTGCCCTTGAGCACGGCCAGGCCGCCGTCGCGGCTGAGCGCATCCTCCAGCGTGCGCACCACGCGGCCGTCCGGCGCCTGCGCTGATTCGATTTCCTGCGCCAGCGTGCGGCCGGTGAAGGTGAGCGCATCACCATGCAGAAAGCCGCCGCGCAGCAGCTCGCGCAGGATGACCTGCGCGCCGCCGATGTAGTACACATCGCGCGCCAGGTATTTGCCGCCGGGGCGCAGGTCGCCGATCAGCGGCGTGCGCGCAAACACCTCGGCCACGTCGTCCAGGTGGAAGGAAATGCCGGCTTCATGCGCAATGGCAGGGATGTGCAACGCCGCGTTGGTGGAGCCGCCGGTGGCCGACACGATGGCGCAGGCGTTTTCCAGGGCCTTGCGCGTGACGATGTCGCGCGGCAGCGGGGCATCACCCATCACGGCCGCCATCAGCGTGCGTGCGGTGCGGCGCATCAGCGGTGCGCGTTCGCTGAACACCGCAGGCACCATGCTGGAGCCGATCGGCGCCAGGCCGATGGCCTCGGACACCATGCCCATGGTGTTGGCGGTGAACTGGCCCGCGCAGGCGCCGGCCGTGGGCAGGCAGGCCTGGCTCATGGCCTTCAGCTCGTCCTGCGTGGCGTCGCCGGCCAGCACCTTGCCGATGGTTTCGTAGGTGTCCACGACGTTCAGGTCGCGCCCGTCCACCCCCGGCATCTGGCCGGGCAGGGCCGAGCCGCCGTGCACGAACACGCTGGGCACATTGCAGCGCACCATGCCCATCATCAGGCCCGGCAGGTTCTTGTCGCAGGCGCCGATGGCAAAGATGCCGTCCCACTGGTGGCCGCGGGTGGACGCCTCCACACTGTCGGCGATCAGCTCGCGCGAGATCAATGAAAACCGCATGCCCGAATGCGCCATGGTCAGCCCGTCGCTGACCGACACCACCGGGCACTCATGCGGCATGCCACCCGCCGCGTAGATGCCCGTCTTGGCGTGCTGGGCCTGCTCGCGCAGGTTCATGTTGCACGGGCTCATCTCGCCGCCGGTGTGGAACACGCCCACGTGCGGGCGTGTGATGTCGTTTTCGTCCTGCCCCAGTGCATGCAGAAAGCTGCGCGTGGTGGCGCGGATCGTGCCCTCGTAAATCGTGGCCGAGCGGAATTTGCGGGGGGTGCTGTCGTTGCTCATGGCGGGGTCAGTAGGTCTTGCTGGCGGGCAGGGCCTGGGTGCCGGCCTTGAACTTTGCCGCCAGCGCCGTGGTGGCGCGTACCAGCAGGTTGGTGTCCAGCCCCACGGCTACAAACAGCGCGCCCATCTCCAGGTACTTGCGCGCCTGCGCCTCGTCGGGCGACAGGATGCCCGGCGCCTTGCCGGCCTTCAGGATGCGCTGGATGGCGTCTTCAATCGCGGCCTGCACGTCCGGGTGGGCCGGGTTGCCCACATGGCCCATGGATGCCGACAGATCGGCCGGGCCGATGAACACACCGTCCACACCGTCGGTGGCGGCAATCGCGTCCAGGTTGTTGAGGGACTCGGCTGTTTCCGCCTGCACCAGCAGGCAGACCTGGGCATTGGCCTCCCTGGCATAGGCCGGGTAGCGGCCCCAGCGTGATGCGCGGGCGCCGGCCATGCCGCGGATGCCGCCGCCGCCATCGTCTTGCGGGTAGCGCGCGCAGCGCACGATCTCTGCCGCCTGCGCGGCGGTGTCCACCATGGGCACCAGCAGCGTCTGGATGCCCAGATCCAGGTACTGCTTGATCAGCGCTTGCCCCACATGGCCGTGGCCCATGGGGATGCGCGCGATGGCGTGCGACGCCGGGTAGGCCGCAATCGTCTGCGCCTGTTGCAGGATCGAACGCAGGTCGTTGGGGGCATGCTCGCCGTCGATCAGCAGCCAGTCAAAGCCGGCGCCGGCGCAGATCTCGGTGGCGTAGTGGTCGGCCAGGCCCATCCACAGGCCGATCTGGGCGCGCTTGTCGGCCAGCGCCTGCTTGAAGGTATTGGTGGGTGTCTGCATGGTGCCCTCAAACAAATCTGAATTCAAAACGCCCGAGCGCGCCGTAGTCGGCGTCAAACACGTCGCCTGCCTTGGCTGCCACGGGCCGGGTGAACGAGCCGGCCAGCACCACCTCGCCGGCCTGCAGGCATTCGCCCCAGGGCGCGAGCTTGTGCACCAGCCAGGCCACGCCCACGGCCGGGTGGCCCTGCACGCCGGCGGCCAGGCCTGTTTCTTCCACCGCGCCGTTTTGCCGCAGGATGGCGCCGCACCAGGGCAGGTCCACCGAGCGCGGCGCCACCTTGTGGCCGCCCAGCACAATGCCGGCGTTGGCCGCGTTGTCGCTGATGGTGTCAAACACTTTTCGCATGACCTTGGTGTGGCGGTCAAACTGCTCGATGCGCGCGTCGATGATCTCGATGGCGGGCGTGACGTAATCGGTGGCGTCCAGCACGTCGTCCACGGTGACGTTGCTGCCTTCGAGCTTCTTCTTCAGCACAAAGGCCAGCTCAACCTCCACCCGCGGCGCGATGAAACGCTGCGTGGGAATGTCGCCCGGCGCAAAAAACATGTCGTCCAGCAGCGTACCGTAGTCGGGCTCGTCAATCTGGCTGCTGATCTGCATGGCGCGCGACGTGAGCCCGATCTTGTGGCCGCGCACCGTGCGCCCCGCGGCGATCTTCATGGCCACCCATGCACGTGAGACGGCGTAACCGTCTTCAATGGTCATGCCGGGAAAGCGCTTGGAAAAGTGCTCGACTTGTACGCGCGACTTTTCGCTGGCGTCCAGTTCGGCGGCGAGCTGTGCGATGACGTCGTTGGACAGCATGTCAAGCCTTGTTGAATAGAGGGTGGAGGTTGCTGTGCTTGCCGTCGTAGACCTGGCCGGGGCTTTCGTCCACTTGCACAGTCACGCCGATCAGACGCGTGGCCATCAGCGGGTCGAAATGCGCCTTGGCCGCGGCCAGTACCGCATCGCCCGCGCGCTGTTGCGTGGCGGCCGTGCGGCCCGCGCCCATGCGCAGGTTTAGGTACACAAACGCGTAATCACGCTGGCCGTCCGCCACCGCATAGTGCGCCGCCGGGTAAGCCAGCACGCGCGTGCCGCCCGTGGGGAACACCTGCTTGCCGTCTTCATCCTTCACCGCAAGCATGGTGTCGGCAAGCGCCCGGCACAGCGCCGTCATGTCGGTCGCGGCGTCCAGGTTGGGGGTGTAAAGAATGACGAGGTGCGGCATGGTTACAGCCGCTGGTTCACGTTGGTGTAGCCCTGGGCGGACGACGCCTGGGCGGCCGGTATGGCGGCGCCGGTCTGCGGCGTCACGGGAAAGATCGCATTGATCTGCCCCGTGCCCGACGCACCGAAGTACGGCGTGACGACTTCGGCGCGGCCGTCGTAATCGGTCCAGCCCAAGGCGCCCAGCAGCATGGCGGTGTCGTGCATGAAGCCTTCGCCGTGGCCCTTGGCTGCGTACTCGGGCAGCATGGTGCAGAAGTCCTTCCACTGCGCGTTTTCCCACATGTGCACCACGTTGCGGTCCAGCTGCTCCAGAAAGGGGCTCCAGATCTTGAAGCCGTATTCGGGCGCCAGGCCGTTCTGTGCAAAGCGGTGCGACAGCGAGCCGCTGGCAAAGATCGCCACCGTGCCGTCGTATTCGTCTTCAATCGCGCGGCGGATCGCCCAGCCCAGGCGCGCGCTGTCGTTCAGGTAATGCGCCTGGCACAGCGCCGACACCGACACCACCTTGTAGTGCTGGTCGGTGTTCATGTAGCGCATGGGCACCAGCGTGCCGTATTCAGGGTTGAGCGTGGTGGCGTCGTGCGCCAGCGTTTCCACGCCCCAGTCGTTGCAGACCCTGGCCAGCAGCTGGCCCAGCGCCGGGTTGCCGGGGAACTCAAAGCCCATGTTGCTGATGAAGTGCGGCAGTTCGTTGCTGGTGTACAGCCCCTTGAAGTGCGGCGCGCAGTTGATGTGGTAGTTGGCATTGACGAGCCAGTGCGTGTCAAACACCACGATGGTGTCCACGCCGGCTGCGCGGCAACGCCGGTCAATCTCCAGGTGCCCGTCAATCGCGTCCTGGCGTGTGCCCTTGCGCGCGCCTTCCAGCTCGCTGAGGTACATCGACGGGACGTGGGTGATCTTGGCGGCGAGTGCTAGTTTGCCCATGGTCAGACTCCCCAATGTGGAATGTGGTGTGACCCCATCGACACAGCCACGTTTTTCGGCTCACAGAAAACTTCGTAACTCCATGTGCCGCCCTCACGCCCCGTGCCCGACGCCTTGGTGCCGCCAAACGGCTGGCGCAGGTCGCGTACGTTCTGGCTGTTGACGAAACACATGCCGGCCTCCACGGCCGCGGCCACCCTGTGCGCGCGGCCGATGTTCTCGGTCCACACATAGCTGCTCAGGCCGTACTGGATGTCGTTGGCTTTTGCAATCGCGTCCGCCTCGTCCTTGAACGGGATCAGGCAGGCCACGGGGCCGAAGATTTCCTCTTGCGCGATACGCATGCGGTTGTCCACGTCGGCAAAGACGGTGGGCAGCACATAGTTGCCTTTCTTCACGCGTTCCGGCAGGTCGGGCGAGCCCAGGCCGCCGCACAGCAACGTGGCGCCTTCCTTGGGCCCCAGCTCGATGTAGCTGCGCACCTTGGCGAGATGCCCCTGGCTGATCATGGGGCCGACGATGGTTTTGTCGTCCAGCGGGTCGCCCACGGTGATCTTTTTGGCGCGGGCCGCGAACTTCGCGGCGAAGTCTGCATAGATCGACTGCTGCACCAGGATGCGGCTGCCCGCCGTGCAGCGTTCGCCGTTGTTGCTGAAGATCATGAACACCGCCGCGTCCAGCGCGCGGTCCAGGTCGGCGTCTTCAAAAATCACAAACGGGCTCTTGCCGCCCAGCTCCATGCTGAACTTCTTCAGGCCCGCCTGCTGCACGATGCGGTTGCCCGTGGCGGTGGAGCCGGTGAACGAAATCGCACGCACATCGGGGTGCTTGATCAGCGGCTCGCCGGCGTCCTTGCCGTAGCCGTGCACCAGGTTCAGCACGCCGGGCGGAATGCCCGCCTCCAGCGCCAGCTCGCCCAGGCGCGCCGCGGTCAACGGCGAGAGCTCGCTCATCTTCAGCACGGCCGTGTTGCCAAACGCCAGGCAGGGCGCGACCTTCCAGGTGGCGGTCATGAAGGGCACGTTCCACGGGCTGATCAGCGCGCACACACCCACGGGGTGGAACAGTGTGTAGTTCAGGTGCGTTTCGGTCGGGTAGGTGTGGCCGTCCACCCGCGTGCACATCTCGGCGAAGTAATAGAAATTGTCCGCCGCGCGCGGGATCAGCTGCTTGCCGGTTTGCGCAATGACCTGGCCGCAATCATTGGTCTCGGTCTGTGCGATCTCGGGCACGTGCGCGGCGATCAGGTCGCCCAGCTTGCGCACCAGCTTCGCGCGCTGTGGTGCGGGCATGCCGGCCCATTTCGGGAAGGCTTCCTTGGCAGCGGACACGGCGGCGTTCACTTCGGCCTCGCCGCCGGACGCGACCTCGGCCAGAACCTCTTGCGTGGCGGGGTTGAAGGTCTCGAAATAGCTCGCGCCCGGCACGGCCTTGCCGTTGATGAGGTGGTTGATTTGCATAGCGCTACTGAATGGTGTTGATGAGTTCGCCCACGCCTTCAATCGTGGTGACGATGACGTCGCCCGGCTGGCAGTCCACCACGCCGTCGGGCGTGCCGGTCAGGATCAGGTCGCCGGGCTGCAGTGTCATGAAGCTGCTGAAATATTCGATGAGGAACGGCACGTCAAAAATCATGTCGCGCGTGTTGCCGCTTTGCGTGAGCTTGCCGTTCACCGTGGTCTGCAGCGCCAGCGCCATGGGGTTGGGCACGTCCTTCGCGTCCACGAACCAGGGGCCCAGTGGCGTACAGGTGTCGCGGTTTTTCACGCGCAGGTTGGGGCGGTACCAGTTCTCAAGGTAGTCGCGGATGGCGTAGTCGTTGGCCACGGTGTAGCCGCCTACAAAGTCGTAGGCGTCGTCGCGCTTGACGCGCCGGGCGGTCCTGCCCACCACGATGGTCAGCTCGCACTCGTAGTGCATGAACTTCACGTCCGGCGGGCGGCGCGTGAACTGGCGGTGGCCGGTCAGCGTGGCCTCGCCCTTGATGAACACCAGCGGTTCCTCCGGTGCCTTGAACTCCAGCTCTTTTGCATGGTCGGCGTAGTTCAGGCCCAGGGCCAGGATGGTGCGCGGGCGGGGTGTGGGCTGCAACGGGGGCAGCCAGGTGACGGCGTCGGGAGACACCAGCGTGCCGTTGTCCAGCAGCAGTTGCCCGTCGCGTTCACCCGCCGTATGAGTTGCGCCTTGGTGGATGACGCGTGCGTACTTCATGCTCATGCGGCCTCCGCCACCAGGGTGTTGGTCAGCGTGCCGAAGCCCGGCGCACTGATGTCAATGCGGTCGCCTGCGGCAGCCAGCGGCCGCTTGGGCCCACAGCCCAGCATCAGCACGTCACCGGGTTGCAGCGTCATGAATTCGTTCACGTCGGCCAGCAGTTGCGCAGCGGGCCGGATCAGGTCAGCGAAATCAAAAGTCTGCTTCAGCTCGCCATTGATACGCACCTCCAGCTTGAAATGCGCGGGGTCACCAGCTTCGGCGGGGGGAACCAGCGCCTCTCCGATGCCCAGAAACCCGTCCAGGCACTTGAAGCGCACCGGCGGGCGGAAAAAGCTCGCGTGTGGCACCGACAGATCGTTCAGCAGCACATAACCCGCCACCGTGCCGTGGCCGATGCCCATCACCATCGCGATGGTCGCGCCCACTTCCACCTGCGGCACATGCGCCGGCACAGGGATGGACGCGCCGTGTGCGCTCCAGGTGTTGGCCGGCTTGACGTACAGCACCGGCGCCTGGGGCGGCGCCTTGTACGGCGGCTGGTCCATCTGGGCGCGCAGGGCGTCCCATTCACCTTGTGAATTGAGCAGCGTGCCGTACACGGTGCCATGGGGCAGAAAACTCACGTGGAATACCTCACTCGGGTTGCTCCAGTTCAATCAGTTCGTCCAGCAGGGCGTACAGCTGCGCCAGCTTTTGCTTGCCCAAGGACTTTTCCATGGCGGCGTAATGCGCCTCGATCGTGTGCGACAGGGTCTCCACCAGCTTCATGCCTTTGGCTGTGGCCTGCACGGCGGTGCGCCGCTGGTCTTCGGGGTCGCGCTCGCGGCGGATCAGGCCGTCGCGCTCCATGCGCGTGAGCACGCCGGTCAGGCTGGGGCCCAGGATGTAGGCCTCGCGCGCCACGCGCCCCGTCTCTACCGTGCCGTGCTCGCCCAGCACCCGCAGCACCCGCCACTGCTGGTCGGACAGGCCATGCTCGCGCAGGCTGGGCCGCGTGTGGGCCATGACGGATTCACGCGCCTGCAGCAGCAGGCGCGGGAGGTTGCGGTGGACGAAAGCAGTGCTCATGTTTGAATTAGTTAATATATTAAATGATTCGATGGATTTCAACAAACTCACCCTCGGTAAAAACCCTTGGGCGTTTGGGGTGCCCGCTATAGTCAGCGCCACCATGGTCAAAGAAAAAACAAGTTACGTCTGCACCGAATGCGGTGGCGCCAGCCCGCGCTGGATGGGCCAGTGCCCGCATTGCCAGGCCTGGAATACGCTGGTGGAGACCGTGGCCGACAGCCCCACCCCGGCCAAGAACCGCTTTGCCTCGCTGGCCAAGACCGCTGCAGTGGCGACCCTGGCCGACATCGAGGCCAGCGACGTGGCGCGCACGCCCACGGGCATTGGCGAGCTGGACCGTGTGCTGGGCGGTGGCATTGTGGAAGGCGGCGTGGTGCTGATCGGCGGCGACCCGGGCATCGGCAAATCCACGCTGCTGCTGCAGGCGCTGGACGCGCTGCAGCGCGGCTACGACGCCCACTTGAGCGCCGCTGGGCCGCCCCAAGGCGCGAAGGCCCCCAGGGGGGGCAGGGAGCCACACGCAGTGGGCGACCGTGGGGGCACCTTGTACATCACGGGTGAGGAAAGCGGCGCCCAGGTCGCGCTGCGTTCGCGCCGGCTGGGGCTGGACAACAGCCAGGTCAAGGTGCTGGCCGAAATCCAGCTGGAGAAGATGCTGGCCACGCTGGCCGCCACCCAACCCGCCGTGGCGGTGATTGATTCGATCCAGACCGTGTACTCGGAGCAGCTCACCAGCGCGCCGGGCTCGGTGGCGCAGGTGCGCGAATGCGCTGCCCACCTGACCCGTGCCGCCAAGTACAGCGGCACCTGCATCGTGCTGGTGGGCCATGTGACCAAGGAGGGCGCGTTGGCCGGGCCGCGCGTGCTGGAGCACATGGTAGACACGGTGCTGTACTTTGAGGGCGACACGCACAGCAGCTTTCGCCTGGTGCGCGCCATCAAGAACCGCTTTGGCGCGGTCAATGAAATCGGCGTGTTCGCCATGACCGAAAAGGGGCTCAAGGGTGTGTCCAACCCCAGCGCCATCTTTTTGAGCCAGCATGCCGAGCCCGTGCCCGGCAGCTGCGTGATGGTCACGCTGGAGGGCACGCGCCCGCTGCTGGTGGAAATCCAGGCGCTGGTGGACAGCGGCGGCCCCAGCCCCCGGCGCCTGAGCGTGGGCCTGGACCGTGACCGCCTGGCCATGCTGCTGGCCGTGCTGCACCGCCACGCGGGCGTCGCCTGCATGGACCAGGACGTGTTTGTGAACGCCGTGGGCGGCGTGCGCATCAGCGAGCCGGCCGCCGACCTGGCCGTGATGCTGGCCATCACCTCGTCCCTGCGCGGCAAGCCGCTGCCCAAGGGCTTCATTGCGTTTGGCGAGGTCGGCCTGGCTGGCGAGGTGCGCCCCGCGCCGCGCGGCCAGGAGCGGCTGAAAGAGGCCGCCAAGCTGGGCTTCAGCGTGGCCGTGGTGCCCAAGGCGAACGCGCCCAAGAAGGGCAGCAAGGACATCGAAGGCCTGACCATTCACGCGGTGGAGCGGGTGGACGAGGCCATGGAGATCGTGCGCGGCCTGGGGTAGGTGCTGGCGGCCATAGGACAATCGGGGCCATGAATTTCCAGAAAATCCTTGTGCCTGTGGCCGGCGTGGCGGTGGTGGCGCTGGCCTACCGCGGCTTTGGTTGGGCCGGCGTGGCGGTGGCCACGGGCGGCATCGTGATGTGGGTGCTGCTGAACTTCACGCGCATGGTCACGGTACTCAAGCGCGCGGCCGACCAGCCCATCGGCCACGTGGCCAGCGCGGTGATGCTGAACGCGAAACTCAGGCCCGGCATGACGCTGCTGCACGTGGTGGCCATGACCCGCTCGCTGGGCGAGCTGCATTCACGCAAGGACGAGCAGCCCGAGGTCTACCGCTGGACCGACGCGGGTGAATCCCGCGTGACGGTGGAGTTCCTGAACGGCAAGGTGGTCAAGTGGGAGATGTTCCGCCCCCCTGCGCCGTAAAATCACCGGCTTTGCACCCCTTCGAACTCCAAAGGACACCCCCCATGAGCGCACTCCCTTCCATGGCCGACCGCGACGGCAAGATCTGGATGGACGGCCAGATGGTTGACTGGCGCGACGCCAAGATCCACGTGCTGACCCACACCCTGCACTACGGCTGCGGCGCCTTCGAGGGCGTGCGCGCGTACAAGACGGCCGACGGCACCGCCATC
>JBEIPU010000047.1:0-24500 GCA_040376925.1 Caenimonas sp.
AGGCGGTGCCCGGCGGGGGCGATCTCTGTGGCGGCGAGGAGCGCAGGCGCAGGGTCGGCGCGCTTTAGCGCGCTTCGTTTCTAGCTCGCCGCGGCTGTCCGAGCGCAGCGCGCAGCGCGTAGCGAGTTCTGCGGCGCGACCCTGCGGCGAGCACCACAGTGCAGTCTGCGCAAAGCGCAGACCGCCACAGTGTGAGCCTCCGCCGGGCACCGCCTGACGCGACGCCGCGAGCGAAGCAACACGCAACCACTCAACACAAATGCTCAATGGACCCGCATCTCGAATGCCCGGGTCAAACCGTCCAGGTCGATGATGCGAACATGCTTCTTGTCTACCTCCAGCAGCCGCTGCTGCTGGAAGGCCGAGAACGTGCGGCTCACTGTCTCCAGCTTCAGGCCCAGGTAGCTGCCGATTTCGGCGCGCGACATGCGCAGGTGGAACTCGCTGGCGGAATAGCCGCGTGCTTTCAGGCGCTGCGACAGGTTCAGCAAAAAGGCGGCCAGGCGCTCTTCGGCGTTCATGCTGCCCAGCAGCATCATCAGACTGTGCTCACGCACGATTTCGCGGCTCATCAGCCGCGTCACGGCCTGCTGCAGGCCCGCGCTGCGGATGGCCACCTGGGTCAGGTGGCTGTAGGGAATGGCGCAGACCTCGGCGTCTTCCAGCGCGATGGCGCTGGACGCATGGCGGCCACTGGCAATGCCGTCCAGGCCCATCAGCTCGCCGGCCATGTAAAAGCCCGCCACCTGCTCGCGCCCGTCGGCCAGCATCAGGCTGGTCTTGAACGTGCCGCTGCGCACCGCGTGGATGGTGGTGAAGCGGTCGCCTTCCAGGTAGAGGTTCTGCCCAGCCTCCACCTTGCGGCGGCCGAAGTTCAGGCTGTCCAGGTCACCCATTTCGTCGCCGGTCATGCCGCAGGGCAGGCACAGGTCGCGCAGGTGGCAGGCGGTGCACTGTGTCTTCAGCGGCGGCACGGCGGGCGTGGCGCGGGCTTTCTGGGCGGGCACAAACTGCACGGGGCGCACAGGGGCTTCAAGCATGGCGGTGTTCATGGTTTCTTTCCTCCGGGTTGGCTTTGGGGCTCAATGGTTCAAGGCGGGTGTGCGCAGCGCGGCGCACCGCGTGCACCAGCTGGCCGGATTCGGCGTTCTTGTCCAGGAACGCAGTTGCACCGGCGCCCAGGTAGCGCTTGCGGTAGATCGGGCCGGCCGTGTTGCTGAACACGACAAATGCAATCGCGGGGTCGGCTGCGCGCACGGCCTGCAGCACCTGCAGACCGTTGCCGCCTTCGAGCTGCACGTCCAGCACCACCACGTCGGGCCGGGTGGCCAGGATCGCGTCGATGCAGTCAGCCGGAGTGGCGGCTTCGCCGGTGATCGTCATGCCCTGGGCACACAGCATCGCGGCCACGCGGTCGCGGATCAGGGCCGAGTCGTCGGCCAGGAAGACCTTGACAGGGGTAGCGGATGCGTTGCTGGATGGCATGCCTGTACTGTCGCCGCCAGCGGCTTTGCCCGCCATCGGCGGCGGCTGAAATACAGGCTCGGGGAAGTCCTAAAAGCGGCTCGGACAGTGGGCGGTGGGGCTAGGAATCGTCCTACTCCTTTTTCGTTTCACCTCGCGGCAAAGTCACGCCCGGGCGCACACCACCCGTGGAGAGTCACCATCCGGCTTCGCGGCAGGCGGTGCCCGGCGGGGGCGATCTCTGAGGCGGCGAGGAGCGCAGATTCGGGGTTGGCGCGCTTGAGCGCGCTTCGTTTCTGACTCGCCGCGGCTGTTCGAGCGAAGCGCGCAGCGCGTAGCGAGTTCTGCGGCGCAACCCCGAATCGAGCACCACAACGCAGTCTGTACGCAGTGCAGACCGCCGAAGTGTGAGCCCCCGCCGGGCACCGCCTGCCGCGAAGCCGGCGAGGGAAACAACAAAGAAGCTACTCGGCCAAACCGTGGCGAAGCGCGTAGCGGATCAGGTCGCTCTGGTTGGCCAGGCCCATCTTCTGCATCAGGTTGGCCTTGTGGGTGCTCACGGTCTTGACCGACAGCGTGAGCTGATGGGCAATGTCCGTCACCGACACACCGGCCACCAGCAGGCGGAAGACTTCAAATTCACGCGCCGACAGCGACTCATGCGGCGCGGTGCTTCCCCCGGGCATGGCACCCAGCGCCAGCTGCTCGGCCACCTCGGCCGAGATGTAGGCGCCGCCCGAGGCGATCTTGCGGATGGCCTGCACCAGCTGGGCCGGGGCGCTTTCCTTGGTCAGGTAGCCGCTGGCGCCGGTCTTGATGGCGCGCACGGCGTACTGCTGCTCCTGGTGCATGCTCAGCACGAGGATGCGCAGCCTGGGCTTTTCTGCCTTGGCAAGCTTGATGAGCTCCATGCCGCTGCGCCCGGGCATGGACAAGTCCAGCACCAGCACGTCAAAGTCGCGCTCGCGCACGATGCGCATGACCTCGTTGCCGTCACCGGCCTCGTCCACCACCTGGAGATCCCCGGCCGAGGCCACGATGCTCTTCAGGCCCTCGCGCACGATGGCGTGGTCGTCGGCCATCACGATGCGGATCATGCGCTGCCTCCGTCCTGCACGGGGATGTGGGCCTGCACCACCGTGCCCTGCCCCGGCGCACTGGTGATGCTGACCGTGCCCTTGAGCAGTTGGGCCCGCTCGCGCAGCCCCGCCAGCCCCAGCGAGCCGGCCTTGCGCGGCGTGGCCGGCTCAAAGCCCGCGCCGTCGTCGGCCACGCGCAGCGACACCTGGCCACCGGCGCGCGCGACGCTCACCTGGACATGGCTGGCTCGGGCATGCTTGGCCACATTGACCAATGACTCCTGCACGATGCGGAACACCGCCGTGGCATAAGGTTCGTGCAGTTCCAGGTCTTCGTCCATGTCCAGCGCGCAGGGCACGCCGTGGCGCTGGGTGAAGTTCTGCGTCAGCCATTCAATCGCCGCCACCAGGCCCAGGTCGTCCAGCACCAGCGGGCGCAGGTCGGCGGCAATGCGCCGCGTGGCCGCCACGCTGGCGTCCAGCATGGCCAGCATGCCGTCCAGCTTGGCCTGCACGTCCGCGCCGGCCATGCCGGCGTGGTCACGCAGCCAGATGGTGTCCATCTTCAGCGCGGTCAGCGACTGGGCCAGCTCGTCGTGCAGTTCGCGCGCCACGCGGGTTTTTTCCTGCTCGCGAATGGCGCTGGCCTGCGCGGCATAGGCGGCCAGCTCTTCCTGGGCGCGGATGCGCTCGGTGGCGTCGCGCAGGATCACGGTGTACAGGCGGCCTTCGGGGGTGTCCAGCTGCGAGATGGACGCCTCCACGGGAAACTCGTCGCCATTGCGCCGCAGGCCGTACACCAGGTTGTTGCCGCTCATGCGGCGCGAGGTCACGCCGGTGGTGCCAAAGCGCCGCATGTGGCCCGCATGGCTGCCATGAAACCGCCCGGGGATCAGCTTGACCAGCGGCTGGCCCAGCACATCGGCCGCCGGCCAGCCAAAAATGGTTTCAGCCGCGCGGTTGTACAGGATGATGTTCTGCGCCTCGTCCACCGTGATGATGGCGTCCATGGCCGATTCAAGCAATCCGGCGAGCCGCGCGGCGGCGTTGTCGGTGTGGTCGGAGGAAGAAATGGGCACGTGGGGTCGTTCGGGGGGTTGCTGCAAACCACAGCATAACCCCCTGGGCACCCGCCCGCCCGGGTACGCTCAGTGCAGCAGCACCGCGCCGGCACCCTCGCCCGCGGGCTGGAACGGCCCCAGCGGGTTGGTGTCACGGTCGATGCGGTCGGTGTGCGGCTGGCCGGCCGTGTTGCGAAACACCACCACCCCGTCAGCCGCCACCACCAGCACATCGATCCACCAGCCCTTGATGTTGGTGACGCGGCGGATGTTGAAGAAATCCAGCCAGAAGCTGCCCTCGCGCCTGCGGTCCTGCTGTTCAAAGTGAAACAGCCAGGCCTGGCAACGCTGCTGGGCCTGGATGCACTGGCGAATGCCCGGGTCCAGGTCCTGCAGCGGCACACCGGGGTGCGGCACCAGCCGCCCGATGATGTCGGGGTACGGCACGCGCGTGACGTTGCGCCCGGCGTCGGTGTCAAAGCCCATGGCGGGCAGTTGCGCCACACGCGTGTTGAACGCGGCAATGGCCTGGGCGGCGGCTTCGGCCTCGCCATAGGACCCGAACGGCCCCGGCACCCCGCTGCTGCCATGCGGCAGCAAGGCGGTGCAGGCGCTCAGCGCAACGGTGGCGAGCGCCGCGAACAGCGTACGGATCACGCGGCATCACTTTCGTTGACTTCCTGGGCCGGCAAGCCCAGCAGCACCGTCAGCGCGCTGGATACCATGCAGATCGCCCAGAACACAAAGAAGGCTGCCGTGTAGACGCCCTGGCGCGACAGCGCCAGCGGCGCGCTGGCCCAATGCAGGTCCTGCGGGTCCACCAGGGCGAACACGAGCATCTGCAGCATGCAGGCCGTCAGGAAGGCGGGCCAGACGATGGACATGAGTTTCCTGGCGCGCATGGTGTTGTCTCCGCCCGTGGTTCAGGAAAGGGGGTGCCTCAGCGCGTGGCCGGCTGCCCGGGCGGGCCCGCCGGGACCGGCGTGGCGGCGTGGTTGCGGCCCTGCACGGCGGGCAGCAGGGTTTTGTTGATTTCAATGCCGCGGCGGTAATAGTCGGTGCTGACCAGGGTGTCGGCGCCATGCATGGCGATCCATGCTGTGACCACGCCGGCCACCACCACCACGGCGGGGCCGGCGATCACCATCCAGACCATGCCAAAGCGCCACCAGGGGGCCGGTGCAGCAGGGTCGGGGCTTGTGGCGTTGCTCATGAATCTCTCCTTAACGCGGTACCAGGAAGACGGACTTTTCGCTCACGTGCGCATTGCCGTCGGTGTCGTCGATGTTGAAGCGGATCGGGTGCGAGCCCGGCGCGGCTGAACCGTAAGGTATCTGCAGGCGCACCGGCACCCAGCGGGACTCGGCCGGGCCGACCGTGACCTCGGCTTCGGTGGCCACGCCCAGGCCGTCCAGGCCGGTGGCGGTGATGCGGTAGCGCTGCTGCGCTTCGGTGGCGTTCATGACCTGCAGGCGATAGACGTTTTCCAGCCGGCCGCCTTCGGCGATGCGTGACAGCGCCGCCCGGTCGCGCACCACGTCCACCTTCAGCGGCGTGCGCAGCACCAGGCTGGCCAGCATGGCGATGCAGATGACCGCGAGGATCGCCGAGTACAGCAGCACGCGCGGGCGCAGCACGTGGCGCAGGATCTGCGCACGCGTCCAGCCCTTTGCCACGGCGTTCTGCGTGGTGTAGCGCACCAGGCCGCGGGGGTAGCCCATCTTGTCCATCACGGTGTCGCACACGTCGGCGCAGGCGCCGCAGCCTATGCATTCGTACTGCAGGCCGTTGCGGATGTCGATGCCCGTGGGGCAGACCTGCACGCACAGCGTGCAGTCCACGCAGGTTCCCAGGCCTTTGGCCGTGTAGTCGGCGCTGCGCGAACGCGGTCCGCGCGGCTCGCCCTGGCCGGCGTCATAGCTGACGATCAGCGTGTCCTTGTCGAACATTGCGCTCTGGAACCGCGCGTACGGGCACATGTACTTGCACACCTGCTCGCGCATGAAACCGGCGTTGCCATAGGTGGCAAAGCCGTAGAAAAACACCCAGAACACTTCCCAGGAGCTCATGCGCGTCTGCAGGAACTCCATGCCCAGTTCCTTGATCGGCGTGAAGTAGCCCACGAAGGTAAAGCCCGTCCACAGCGCCAGGCTGATCCAGAGGAAGTGCTTGGCCCATTTCTTGACCAGCTTTTCCAGCGAGAACGGCGCGCCGTCCAGCCGCATGCGGGCCGAGCGGTCGCCCTCCACATGGCGCTCGATCCAAAGGAAGATTTCGGTGTAGACCGTCTGCGGGCAGGCATAGCCGCACCACAGCCGCCCCGCCACCGCCGTGAACAGGAACAGCGACAACGCCGAGATCACCAGCAGGCCAGTGAGGTAGATGAAATCCTGCGGGTACAGGACCAGGCCAAAGATATAGAAGCGCCGCGACGCCAGGTCAAACAGCACCGCCTGACGCTGGCCCCATTCGAGCCAGGGCAGCCCGTAGAACACCAGCTGGGTCAGCACCACCATGGCCCAGCGCCAGCGCGAGAAGAAGCCGCTGACCGAGCGCGGATAGATCTTTTCCTGCGCGGCGTACAGAGAGACTTCCTGTGGCTCGCTGGCCAAGGGCTGGATGGGGATGACCTTGCGGGTAGTCACGGGTGGCGCTCAGGGGGTCAATGTCGCGGTGTCAGGGCTTGGCGCCGCCGCGGTTGGACAGGCCCCACACGTAGCTGGCCAGCACATGCACCTGGGCTTCGGTCAGCTTGTCGGCCTGGGCCGGCATCTGGTTGACCTTGCCGGTGTTGATGATGGACACGATGGCGTTCTCGCCCCAGCCGTGCAGCCAGATGCCGTCGCTCAGGTTGGGTGCGCCCAGCGCCTGGTTGCCCTTGCCGTCCATGCCGTGGCAGGCGGCGCACGCGCCGAATTTGCCCTTGCCCAGTGACGCACGCAGCGAATCATGCGGGCTGCCTGACAGGCTCAGCACGTAGTGGGCCACGTTCTTCACGTCGTCGGGCGTGCCCACGGCGGCGGCCATGGGCGGCATGTTGCCGGTGCGGCCCTTGACCAGGGTTTCCTTGATCTTGTCGGGCGTGCCGCCGTGCAGCCAGTCGGCGTCAGCCAGGTTGGGGAATCCCTTGCTGCCGCGTGCGTCCGAGCCGTGGCATTGCGCGCAGTTGTTCATGAACAGGCGCTCGCCAATCGCCATGGCGCCGGCGTCAGCCGCCACCTGCTCGGGCGCAAGGCCGGTGTAGCGCGCGTACAGCGGCTCCAGCGCCTTGGCGGCCTTGTTCATTTCGTTGGTGTGCTCGGCCTGCGACGTCCAGGCCAGCTTGCCTTCGTAGCTGCCCAGGCCCGGGTAGGCCACCAGGTACAGCAGCGAGAACACGATGGTGATGACGAACATCCACACCCACCAGCGCGGCAGCGGGTTGTTCATTTCGCGCAGGTCTTCGTCCCAAACATGGCCGGTGCTGTTGTCAGCCGTGGCCGGGACCTTCTTGCGGGCGGTCACCCACAGCAGGACCAGGCAGGCGAAGATGCCCACCAGCGTGATGCCGGCCACATAGACCGACCAGAAATTGCTTGTGAAGTCGCTCATGATGTTGCTTCAGTCCTGTTCAAACGGCAGCTGCGCCGCTTCTTCAAAACGGGCCTTGTTGCGCCCGGCCAGGGCCCAGGCGACGATGCCCAGGAAGGTGACGAAGGCGGCCAGCGTGGCCACGATGCGCAGGGTGTTGACGTCCATGACGTGGCTCCTTTACTTCACCGCGGTGCCGAGCACCTGGAGGTAGGTCACGAGCGCGTCCATCTCGGTCTTGCCCTTGACGTCCTCGGCCGCCTTGGCAATATCGGCGTCGGTGTAGGGCACGCCCACGGTGCGCAGCGCCTTCATGCGGGGCGCCACGTCGGCGGGGTCGATCAGCGTCTTTTCCAGCCACGGGTAGGCAGGCATGTTGGACTCGGGCACCACATCGCGCGGGTTGACCAGGTGGATGCGGTGCCAGTCGTCGCTGTACTTGCCGCCCACGCGGTGCAGGTCGGGGCCGGTGCGCTTGCTGCCCCACTGGAACGGGTGGTCGTACACAAATTCGCCCGCCACCGAGTAGTGGCCGTAGCGCAGCGTCTCGGCACGGAACGGCCGGATCATCTGCGAGTGGCAGTTGTAGCAACCCTCGCGGATGTACACGTCGCGCCCGACCAGCTGCACCGCCGTGTAGGGCTTGATGCCCTGCACCGGCTCGGTGGTGGACTTCTGGAAGAACAGCGGCACGATCTCGACCAGGCCGCCGACCGCGATCACCAGCAGGATCAGCACGATCATCAGGAAGTTGTTGGTCTCCACCTTTTCGTGGGTGAAGCCCTTTTGGGTGTTTTCAGACATGGTGTTGGTTCCTCGATCAGGCATGGGCCACGGGTGCGGGGATGGGCACGGAGACCGAGCGCCCCGAGATGGCCGTCATCCAGACGTTCCAGGCCATGACCAGCATGCCGCCCAGGTACAGCGCGCCACCGGCCACGCGGATCACGTAGAACGGGTAGGTGGCCTTGACGGACTCCACGAAGGTGTAGGTCAGCGTGCCGTCGCCGTTGACGGCGCGCCACATCAGGCCCTGCATCACGCCGGCAATCCACATGGCGGCGATGTACAGCACGATGCCGATGGTGGCCATCCAGAAGTGCAGCTCGATGGCGGGCACCGAATGCATCTTCTTCTGGCCGAACAGGCGCGGGATCAGGTAGTACAGCGAGCCCATGGAGATCAAACCCACCCAGCCCAGCGCGCCGGAGTGCACATGGCCCACGGTCCAGTCGGTGTAGTGGCTCAGCGCGTTGACGGTCTTGATGGACATCATCGGGCCCTCGAACGTGCTCATGCCGTAGAAGGACAGCGACACGATCAGGAAGCGCAGGATCGGGTCGTCGCGCAGCTTGTGCCAGGCGCCCGACAGCGTCATGATGCCGTTGATCATGCCGCCCCAGCTGGGCGCCAGCAGGATCAGCGAGAACACCATGCCCACCGATTGCGTCCAGTCCGGCAATGCCGTGTAGTGCAGGTGGTGGGGGCCCGCCCACATGTAGGTGAAGATCAGCGCCCAGAAGTGCACGATGGACAGGCGGTAGCTGTACACCGGCCGCTCGGCCTGCTTGGGGATGAAGTAATACATCATGCCCAGGAAGCCTGCCGTCAGGAAGAAGCCCACGGCGTTGTGGCCATACCACCACTGGACCATCGCGTCCTGCACGCCGGCGTAGGCTGAATAGCTCTTCATCCAGCCGGCAGGAATCGCTGCGCTGTTGACCAGGTGCAGCACCGCCACGGCGATGATGAACGAGCCGTAGAACCAGTTGGCCACATAGATGTGGCGCACCTTGCGGATGCCGATGGTGCCGAAGAACACCACGGCATACGACACCCACACCAGCGTGATGAGGATGTCGATCGGCCATTCAAGTTCGGCGTATTCCTTGCCGCTGGTGTAGCCCAGCGGCAGGCTGATGGCCGCAGCCACGATCACGGCCTGCCAGCCCCAGAAGGTGAATGAGGCCAGCTTGGGCATGAACAGCGCCACCTGCCCTGTGCGCTGGACCACGTAATAGCTGGTGGCAAACAGCGCGCAGCCGCCAAACGCAAAGATCACCGCGTTGGTGTGCAGCGGGCGCAGGCGCCCATAGCTGAGCCAGGGGATGCCGAAGTTGAGTTCGGGCCAGGCCAGCTGGGCGGCGATCAGCAGCCCCACCAGCATGCCGACCACGCCCCACACCACGGCCATCAGCGAGAACTGCCGCACGACAGTGTCGTGGTAGGCGGCAGCGGGTTGTATTTGAGTGTTCATCAGGCACCTTTTATGTTTCGGTGCCAGTGTGGGCCAGGCCTGTGCGGGCCGACTTGATGAAAGTCAATCGCCTTGAAGAATGCGCTCGCCTTCGCCTTCAACACTCTCAAACTGGCCGCGCCACACGGCCCACCACAGCGCGCCCAGGATCAAAAGCGCCAGCGCCACTGACAGCGGGATGAGCAGAAAAAGGATGTCCATGACGTTGTCCTGACAGGGTCAAAAACGCGGCGCGCGGGCCAGCCGGGCTGAATTGAGCACCACGCCCAGCGAGCTGGCTGCCATGCCCAGGCCCGCCAGCCAGGGCGGCATCAGACCGAGCACGGCCAGCGGCACGCACACGGCGTTGTACACAGCGGCCCACAGCAGGTTCTGGCGAACCACGATCTGCGTGCGCCGGGCATGCAGCATCAGCGCGGCCACCGCGGCCAGCTGCCCGCCGGGCACCACCACGTCGGCGCGTGACTGCGTGATGGGTGCGGCCTGGCCCAGCGTGATGGCCAGGTCGGCGCAGGCCAGCACGGGTGCGTCGTTGATGCCGTCGCCCACCATGGCCACGCGGTGGCCGCGCGACTGCAGTGCGCGCACATGGGCGAGCTTGCCCTCGGGCGTGCGGTCGCCAAAGGCGTTGTTGATGCGCACCCGCCAGGCCAGCCGCGCCACATGGCGCATGCGGTCGCCCGACAGCAGCTGCAGCCGCAGACCCATCGCGCGCAGGGCACCCATGGCGTCCAGCGCGTCGGGGCGGATGGTTTCGTCCAGGTCAAAGGTGGCCAGCCAGCCCTGCGCATCGGCCAGGTGCACCTGCAACACGCCGTCGGCGCGCGGCTGCACGGGGGCGCCGCACAGCGTGGCCGAGCCAAGGCACACCTCTTGCCCGCCCACCCGGGCGCGCAGGCCGCTGCCATGGATCTCCTGCAGCGCGCTCACGTCGGGCACATCCACATCACCGGCGTGGGCCGCGATGGCGCGCGAAGCCGGGTGCAGCGAATGCCGCGCCAGCGCGGCAGCCAGCTGCCATGCCTGTGCGGCGCCAGCCCCCTCACGCGTGTGCACGGCCGACACCGCCATGCGGTCCACCGTGAGCGTGCCGGTCTTGTCGAACACCACGGTGTCGATGGTGGTGGCCGACTCCAGCGCCTGCAAGCGGCGCACCAGCACACCGCGGCGCGCCAGAGCGCCGGCGGCGGCCAGCGTGGCCGCCGGTGTGGCCAGCGACAGCGCACATGGGCAGGTAACGATCAGCACGGCAATGGCCACGCTGATGGCGTGTGCCGGGTCGGTACGCCACCACCAGGCGGCCGAGGCAGCCGTGGCCAACAGCACGCCGATCAGGAACGGCCTGGCGACCCTGTCAGCCAGCTGGGCCAGCCGCGGCTTGCCAGCGGCGGCCTGGGCCATGAGCGCGACGATGCCGGCGTAACGGGTGTCGGGGCCCACGCGCTCGATCTTCATCTCCACCATCGCCGCCAGGTTGTGGCTGCCGGCGATAACAGGCGCGCCGGTGCCACGCGGCACCGGCTGCGATTCCCCGGTCAGCAAGGCCTCGTCCACCGTGGTGGCGCCTTCCAGCACGGTGCCGTCGGCGGGAAAGGCCTCGCCCGGCATCACACGCACCACGTCGCCCACGGCCAGGCGGCGCACCGCCACCCGCTCGAAGCTGCCGTCGGCGCGCTGGCGCTCGACGCTGTCAGGCAGGCGGCGCGACAGCGCGTCCAGCGAGCCCGCAGTGCGCTCACGCAACCGCTGCTCCAGCAAGCGCCCGCTGAGCAGGAAGAACACGAGCATGGTCAACGAGTCGTACCAGACCTCGCTGCCCCAGGGGCCGGTGCGGTCAAAGGTGGCGGCGGTGCTGGCGCCAAAGGCAATCAGGATGCCCAAGGCCACCGGCACATCCATGCCGATGGTGCGGTGGCGCAGGTCGCGCCAGGCGCTGGCAAAGAATGGCTGGCATGAGAACAGCATGACAGGCAGCGTCAATACCCAGGACGCCCAGCGCAGCAGCTGTTCGGCGTCTGGCGTCATCTCGCCGGGCCCGGCCACGTACGCCGGGAAGGCATACATCATGACCTGCATCATGCAAAAGCCCGCCACCAGCCAGCGCCACAGCATCTGGCGCTGCGCCTTCGCGCGCACCTCGCGCTGCGCCAGGTCGGTGGCCGGCAGCGCACGGTAACCGGCGCGCGCCACGGCGGCGAACCATTGCGAGGGGCGCGTGGCGCCTTCGGCCCACACCACGCGCGCCATCTGGCTGGCGCCGTTGACCGAGGCTTCGCGCACGCCAGGCACTGCCAGCAGCGCCTGCTCGACCGTAAGCGAGCAAGTGGCGCAGTGCATGCCGTCAATGGCCACGTGCGACTCCCAGCAGGCGCTGCCGGCAGCAGCCGGGGCCGGGCGGCTGAAGGCGTCCCAGCCGGCGCGGTCGTCCAGCACGGCCTGCAGCGCCAATGCCTGCACAGCGGCGGGTTCAACGGGGGCGGACAGGGTGGCCTGGAACATGGCTGCAAGGCTATCCGGGCGCAACTGGGCTGCGCTTGACATGGATCAACGCCAAAGCGCTGCGCGGTGCCGTAAGCTGCCAGCACCAACCCACGGAACCCCCAAGGAGACACCATGTACACCCGCATCCTCGTCACCACCGATGGCTCCACGCTGTCGAAAAAGGCCGTTGCCGCCGCGATTGATCTGGCCGCGCTGTGCGGCGCCGAGCTGGTCGCGCTGAAGGTGGTGCCGCGCTACCCCATGAGCTACTTCGAAGGCTCGATTGCGCTGGCGCCGCAGGAAGTGGGCCGCATCGAAAAGCAGTGGGCCGACGAAGGCCAGGCCGTGGTGGACGCGGTGAAAGCCGCCGCCGGCAAAAAGGGCGTCAAGGCCCGCGGCGTCACGGCACGCTCGGACCTGGTGGCCGAGGCGATCATTGCCGCCGCCAGAAAGCATAAATGCGACCTGGTCGTCATGGCATCGCATGGCCGCAAGGGCATCAAGCGCATACTGTTGGGCAGCGAAACCCAGCATGTGCTGACGCATTCGCATGTGCCCGTGCTGGTGTTGCGCTGAAACCGTATCCATTGAACAAGGAAGGGAACCCCATGAAGATCCTGCTCGCCGTTGATGGCAGCCCGTACACCAAGAAGGCATTGGCCTGGCTCACCGTGAACCAGACGCTCAGCGCACCCGACGACGAACTCGTTGTCCTGAACGTGCAGCCCCCCCTGCCCCCGCGCGCGCGATCGGCACTGGGCGCCGACATCGTCAAAGGCTACCACCAGGATGAAGCCACCAAGGTCATCGCGCCGATCGAGAAGTTCCTCAAGCGGCACAAGGTGCCGTCTCGCGTGCTGTGGGTGGTGGGCGCGCCCGCCGACGAGATCCTGCGCGTTGCGCAGCGCGAGAAGGTGCAGCAGATCGTGATGGGCACGCACGGGCGCGGCGTGCTGGGCCGCGCGCTGATGGGCTCGGTGGCCCAGCGCGTGGTGGCAGGCTGCACGGTGCCTGTGCTGCTGGTGAAGTAATACAGGCTTCGCCGATTTTTTCGTGAATTACCGGTAAAGACCCGGTCCTTTCACACCCCGGGCGGCCCAACCCGGTAACAATATGTTTGTCTGAACATAAACAGGTTGTTGGGGTGCTGATGAGGTTGTTTCTGGGCCGCTGCGTGGTGGCGCTTGCGTTGGTGCTGTCGCTGCCGGCGCTCGCGCAGGTGTGCGCCATACCGGGCAAGGACGGCCCGGCGCCGGCGCTGTCGGGTGTGGTCAACACCTATTACCCCGGCACGGCCAACGCCCTGGCAGGTGCCTCCACCATCAACGTGGGCACGGCGCGGGGCGCCCCCGCGCTCGCCCCGGGCGACCTGGTTCTGGTCATCCAGATGCAGGACGGCGTGAACGCCGCCAACTTCGGCAACACGCTGGCGGGCTACGGCAACGCGGCCAGCACGGCCGGCACCCATGAATATGCCTTTGTGCTGACGTTCGCCGGCAATGTCATCACGCTGTCCGCACCACTTGTCAACAGCTACCGCAATGCGCAGGCCGCGGGCGCGGCGCGCCAGACATTCCAGGTCGTGCGCGTGCCCCAGTACTCCGTGGCCACGGTGCCCGGGGCCAATACCGTCACACCATTGCCCTGGAACGGTACCAGCGGCGGCATCGTCGCCTTCGATGTGGCAGGCACGCTGGACCTGTCTGGCACGATCAATGCCAGCGGCCATGGCTTTCGCGGCGGCGCCGGCCGGGTGATGGACGGCGGCGGCACCAACGCCAACACGGACGTGCGGTTTTCCAGCGGCCAGGACAACGGTGCCATGAAAGGCGAAGGCACGGCGGGCTCTGCGCGCAACACCTATGCCAGCATCGGCGGTACCTACACCTGGGCCGGCGCCGGGGGCGACTTCTACCCCAACGGCGACAACGGCTACGGCGCGCCAGGCAACGCGGGCGGCGGCGGCAACGACGGCGATGTGGGCGGCAATGCCGAGAACGCCGGCGGCGGCGGGGGCGGCAATGCGGGTGCCGGCGGCCAGGGCGGCAACACCTGGAACAGCAACCTGAACGTAGGCGGGCGCGGCGGCCAGGCTTTTGTGCCGGCGGCAAACCGCATTGCGCTGGGTGGTGGCGGTGGCGCGGGCGCCAGCAACAACGGCGGAGCGAACCATGCCACGTTCTCGGGCGCGTCAGGCGGCGGCGCGGTGCTGCTGCGCGCGGGCGCGTTCAGCGGCGGTGGCACCGTCAATGTGGCGGGCGCCAATGCACCCACGCCGGTATCGACCTGCTGTGATGACGGCGGGCCCGGCGGAGGCGGCGGCGGATCGGCAGTGCTGCTGGCGGCCAACAGCGCAGGCCTGGCTGGCATCACCGTCAATGCGCGCGGCGGCAACGGCAGCCCCACGCCCACGGGATCACCCGACCACGGCCCCGGCGGCGGTGGCGGCGGCGGCGCCATCCTGGCCAGCGGCGCGGTGGGCGGCGCCTCCAGCGTAGCGGGCGGCACGCGCGGCGCGGCCACCTGGAATGCAGCCAACGGCAGCGCCGGCGTGCTGCTGACCGGCCAGAGCCTGACAGGCGGCGACGGCACCCGGGCTGGCGCAGCCTGCCTGCCCGCCCCCGTCGTGACCAAGATCACCACGACGCCGGCGCGGACCCTGCCCGCGAACACCACCGCGCAGTACCGCGTGCGCATCGAAGTGCCGTCCACTTCGGGTGGCATCACCGGCGTGGCGGTGCGCGACGAGTTGCCCGACCCGTTCCTGCTCAGCAGCGCCACGGCGCCGGCCGAACTCCTTCTCGCGCTGGGCCCGGCGGCGGCCGCTGCCACGGGCACCTCCACCGTGCAGCTGGGCACGCCCGGCGGCACCACAGCCAACAGCTACATCATCGGCCCCGGCGGCGCAGTCACACTGACCTTCAACGTGACCCTGGAGGGCGCGATTCCCGCCACCTACCAGAACCCTGCGCTGGCCATCTACAGCGACCCGGTGCGCACCGTGGCCACCGGCACGGCCAGTACCGCCTATGACCCGGCCTCGGCCACCAGCGAGGACGTGGTGGTGTCGGGCGCACTGTCGTCAGTGACCTCTTTTGCCACGCTGTGTCCGGCCGGCGTGTCGCAGGAGATCACCGCCACCAACTACATCAGCAACGCCGATTTCAGCGACACCAGCGCATCCCCCGGCGCGGGCGCGGGCGTGGGCTGGGCGGCGCTGAACACCGAGCCGGCCAACAACAACGTGGCCTACCAGGTGGGCCTGCAAAGCGACACCGGCGGCGCGCCCGACCTGTACCAAAGCCCCTTCCCCGGCAACCCGGCGCGCGCCATTGCAGGCAGCAACACCTGGCTGCTGGCCAACGGCAACTCCACAGGCGGCACGGCAGCCGACCGCATCTGGTGGAGCCAGACCGTGACCGGACTGGAGCCCGGGCGCACCTACACCTTCATCGTGCATGCCTCCAGCCCCGTGTCGGGCAACCAGAACGGCGGCAACGGCCAGCGGGCCAACCTGCGCCTGCAGGTGACGCAGGCGGCGGTGCAGAACTTCACCCTGGGCGTGGTACTGAACGACACGGCCGCCGCCGACAACTGGCGGCTGTACCAGGCGTCCTTTGTGGCCACGCAGACCACCGCCACGCTGGAGATCAACAACACCGTGGTGGCCAATGCGGGTGAGCGCCGCGGCATGTTTGCGCTGGCCCAGCCCACGCTGCGGCTGTGCGCGCCCATCGTGAACTTGCAGGTGGCCAAAACAAACCTGGTCAGCAGCGTGGTGGCCGGCGGTACCACGGCCTACCAGATCACCGTGGCCAACTATGGGCCGGGCGAGGCCGACGGCAGTGTGCTGAAGGACAGCCCCGCCAGCGGCCTGGAATGCACCCAGGTGCAGTGCACTGGCGTGGCGGGTGGCGCGGCCTGCCCGGCCGTGGGCACCGGCCCCGGCCAACTGGACCCGGACAACCTGCTGCTGCCCGGCGAAGGCGTGGTGCTGCCGTCGCTGCCGGCCAACAGCACGGTCACGCTGGTGCTGCGCTGCGAGGTGGATGCGACGGGTGATTGAGGCTATCTGACAGCCCGCAGTCCAATCAGCTGTTCAGCCAGCTCCGCAAACCCCTCCCCGCTGCGCCCCCGTGTGACATACGCCGGCAGCGCGTCCATCCTGCCCACAAAGTCACGCACATTCGCCACGCCGACCGCGTTGGGAAAGTGCGCGAACATCGGCGCGTCGTTGGGCGAGTCACCCGCGTAGATGAACCGCTCGCGGTCACTGTCGATGTCCACACCGTACAGGTCGCGCATCACTTCGCGGCTCATGGACAGCTTGTCGTAACTGCCAAACCAGCCGTTCACATGGATGGAGCTGACCTTGGCGGTCATGCCAGCGGCTTCCATGACCTGCACGATGCGCGCAACGCCCGCCTCGCCGATGTGCGGCACGTCTTCGCAGAAGTCGATGGCCAGGTCGTACAGGCGGCAGAACTGGTCTGACGCCAGCGCGGTGCCAGGTACCTGCGCCAGTACCTGCTGCGCCACGGCGTCCAGCTTGCGGCGGTTGGCCTGCAGTGCGTCGGGCGCAAGGCTGTGGCGCACGGCCAGCTTGCGCGTGGCCTGGTCGTACCAGTAGCAGCAGCCGCCGTTTTCACCCACCACCGCGTCCACCGGCCACATGCGGGCGATGTGATCGCACCAGCCGGCCGGCCGGCCCGTGGTGACGATCACGCGCAGGCCGCTGGCACGCAGCCTTTCCAGCGCGGCGTAGGCGGTGGCGGTGAGCTTGCCGTCACTGGTGATGGTGTCGTCAATGTCGGTGATGACGGTGTGGATGGCCCGCGCCTGCGCGGGGCTGAACTGCGCCAGAGGTGTCACGAGAACAGCGCCTTGTGCTGGTCGCGCAGCAGGTTCTTCTGCACCTTGCCCATGGTGTTGCGCGGCAGCTCGGCCACCACAAAGCAGCGCTTGGGAATCTTGAAGTTGGCCAGCTTTGATTTCAGCGCGGCAATGATCGCGTCTGCGTCGGGCGTGGCGCCGGGTTTGGGCGTGACCACGGCCACACCCACCTCGCCAAAGTCGGGGTGCGGCACGCCCACCAGCGCGCTTTCGGCCACGCCGGGCAGTTCGTTGATGTAGCCTTCGATTTCGGCCGGGTACACGTTGTAGCCGCCGCTGATGATCAGGTCCTTGCTGCGGCCCACGATGGTGACGTAGCCGCGCTCGTCCACCTTGCCTACGTCGCCGGTCTTGAACCAGCCGTCGGCGGTGAATTCTTCCTTCGTCTTCTCGGGCATGCGCCAGTAGCCCTGGAACACGTTGGGGCCCTTGACCTGGATGCCGCCAATCTCGCCCGTGGGCAGCGCCTGGCCATCATCGTCCTGCACGCGCAGCGACACACCGGGCAACGGGAAGCCCACCGTGCCGCCGCGCCGCTCGCTCTGGCCGCCGTAGCGCGCGTCGGCCGCATACGGGTTGGAGGTGAGCATGGCGGTCTCGCTCATGCCGTAGCGCTCGAGGATGGTGTGGCCGGTGCGCTGCTGCCATTCGGTGAAGGTTTCGATCAAAAGCGGCGCCGAGCCGGCAATGAACAGCCGCATGTTGCGTACCGCGTCGCGGTTGAGCGCAGGCTCGGCCAGCATGCGAACGTACAGCGTGGGCACGCCCATGAAAACGGTGGCGCGCGGCATGAGCGCGATCACTGTCCTGGGGTCGAACTTGCACAGCCAGAACATCTTGCTGCCGTTGAGCAGCGCGCCGTGCAGCGCCACAAACAGCCCGTGCACGTGAAAGATCGGCAGCGCGTGGATCAGCACGTCACCAGGCTTCCACCCCCAATAGTCTTTGAGCATGGCCGCATTGCTCAGCAGGTTGTCGTGGCTGAGCATGGCCCCCTTGCTGCGCCCGGTGGTGCCGCTGGTGTACAGGATGGCAGCCATGTCATCGGGCTTTTTGACCGCGATGGTGTGCTGGTCGCTGCAATGCGCGGCGCGCTCCAGCAGGCTGCCGGTGCGGTCGTCGTTGAGGGTGAACACGTTCTTTGTGCCGGCCTTGAAGGCGATCTTGCTGACCCAGCCAAAGTTTTTGGCCGCGCACACCACCACGGAAGGCTCGGCATTGGCGATGAAGTATTCGATCTCGGCGCTCTGGTACGCGGTGTTCAGCGGCAGGAATACATAGCCCGCGCGCAGCGTGGCCAGGTACAGCATCATGGCCTCGACGGATTTTTCCACCTGCACGGCGATGCGGGCGCCCGCGGGCAGCTTCAGCGACGCCAGCAGGTTGGCCATCATGGCGGTGGCGCGGTCCAGGTCCCGCCAGCTGTAGGTCAGCACCGGCTGGCCCGGGTCAGCAGTCTCCACCGCCACGGCGTCCAGGTCTTGGGGGAAGGCGGCGCGCAGTGCGGCAAACAGGTTGGCGTTGGGTGCGGTCATGGGGTCAGAAATCGGGTTGGCGTTTTTCAAGGAAGGCGCTGATGCCTTCGCGGTGTTCGGGGGAGTCGGCGTACGCATAGGCGCCATCGTGCGGCCCCGCCAGGTTGCGCAGCAGCTGTTTGTGCAGCCGCGCGGCCTGAGGCGCCAGCGCGGCGATGCGCCGGACACTGGCCAGCGCCTGGGCCGCCACGTCGGCGTCGGGCACGACGCGGTTCAGGAAGCCGCGCTGCTTCATCTCGGGCGCGCTCAAGGCGGCGGCTTCCAGCAGCATTTCGCGCGCGGTCAGCTCACCTGCGGCGCGCGCCACCAGTTGTGCCTCGCGCGGGGCCATCGGGAAACCCAGGCGCGCGATCGGCGCGCCAAAGCGCGCCGATTCGCCGGCTATGCGGATGTCACAGGTGCTGGCGATCTCCATGCCCGCGCCCATGCAGGCGCCGTCGATCTGCGCCACGATGGGCAGGTCACAGTCCAGCATGGCCTGCAGGCCGCCCCAGACGTCGTCCTCATGAAAGGCACGCAACGTCGATTCCTCAAAGCGGAAGGCCGGGTATTCGGAAATGTCGCCCCCCGCGCAAAAGGCGCCGCCCTCCCCGCGCAGCAGCACGCAGCGCGCGCGGCCGTCCTGCAACGCAATGAAGGCGTCGCGCAGCTCGCGCCACATCGCGCGCGACATGGCGTTGAGTTTGCCCGGATGGGCCAGGGTGACGGCCGCGATGCCATCGTGCAAATCAACGCGGACCGATCCCGTCATGCCCCTGCGCCTCGCGTCAATCCGGTGTGATGCCGGCGGTCTTGACCACCGCGGCCCAGCGCTTGATCTCGGCGTTGATGAACGCGCCGAACTGCTGCTGCGACAGGTTGGGGAATTCGGCGCCCTGGTTCGCCCAGACGGCCTTGAGCTCGTCGGAGCTGATGCTCTTGCGCATCTCTTCCACGATGCGTGCCTGCAGGTCGGCCGCCGTGCCCTTGGGCGCCCACAGGCCGTACCAGGTGGTGACGGTGTAGTCGGGCAGGCCCACTTCGGCTGCGCAGGGCACATCGGGCAGCGACGGGTTGCGCTTGGCGCCCGAGACCATCAGCGCCTTGATGCGCCCGCCCTTGATGTGCGCGGCACTCGACCCCAGGCCGTCGAACATCATGTCCACCTGCCCGCCGACCAGGTCGCGCAGTGCCGGGCCGGCACCGGTGTAGGGAATATGGGTGATGAAGGTCTTGGTCTGCTGCTTGAACAGCTCGCCCGCCAGGTGATGCGAGGTGCCGGCACCGGCCGAGCCGTAGTTGAAGCGGCCCGGGCTTTTCTTCACCAGCTCCAGGAACGACTTGAAGTCTGGCGAGTTGATGTTCTTGGGGTTGACCACCACCACCTGCGGCACGCTGGCGGCCAGCACCAGGGGCACGAAGTCTTTTTCCAGGTCGTAGTCGAGCTTTTTGTACATGGACGGTGCAATGGTGTGGTGCACCGCGCCCATGAAGAGGTTGTAGCCGTCGGGCGCCGCCTTGGCCGCAATACCGGCGCCCAGCGTGCCGCCGGCACCGCCGCGGTTTTCAATCACCAGGTTCTGGCCGGTGAGCTTGGCGAACTGCGCCGACAGCGGGCGTCCGAAGGCGTCGGTGCCGCCACCTGCGGCAAACGGCACCACCATGTTGACCGGCTTGGACGGCCAGCGGGCCTGCGCCCAGGCCAGCGGGCCCATGCCTGCGGCTGCACTGGCGGCGGCGGCCGCGCGCAGTACATCGCGCCGTGAAAGGCTGTTTGAAATCATTGCTTTGTCTCCTGCTTGTGGTTGGTAGTAACTGACTGACGGAATCAAAGATACAGGTCTTCTATGGCACGTGAAATCGGGATTTCTCCCTGCGCGAGTTGCGCGCGGTGCTTGTCCAGGCGTTTCAGGTCATACAAATAATTCACCATGAGGCCATAAGACTGCTTCAGGCCCTTGGGCGACGGGTCGCCAAACCAGTTGAGCCGCTCCACCCGGGCGCCGTTGCCCAGGTGAAAGCGCGCCACGGCGTCCAGCGGCTTGCCGTCGCGCCATTCCTTGCCCAGATAACGCGCAGCCCAACCCATGAGGGCCTGGCGCTCGGCGGATTTTTCAGGGAGCTTTTCCACGTCGTCCCATGCGGCCACCAGGTCGGCAGGCGCATTTTTGGCCAGCCACGGCCGCAGCCCGGGGATGGGCGACAGCGTGGCAAAGGTCTTCAGGCGCGGGAACTCCTGCTTGAGCGTGTCCACCACGCGCTTGATCAGCGAGTCACCAAAGCTCACGCCACGCAGGCCGGTCTGGGTGTTGCTGATCGAATAGAAGATGGCCGTGGTGGCTTTCTTGAGATCGGCCGGTGCGGCGGCTTCGTCCAGCAGCGGCGTGATGCTGCCGGCGATGTCGTCCATCAGCGCCACTTCCACAAAGATCAGCGGCTCGTCGGGCAGGCGCGGGTGGAAAAAGCCGTAGCAGCGGCGGTCGCTGTCCAGCCGGTTCTTCATGTCGGCCCAGCTGCGGATGTCGTGCACAGCCTCGTACCTGATCAGCTTTTCAATCAGCGATGCGGGTGAATCCCAGCTGATGCGCCGAAGGTCGAGGAAGCCCACGTCAAACCAGGTGGAGAACATGTACTCCATCTCCACATCCAGCGCGAGCAGACGCCTGTCGCCCTTGAGGTGCGGCTGCATCTCGGCACGCATGTCCACCAGGAAGCGGATGCCGTCGGGGTTGACGCTGAAGCGCTGCAGCAGCCTGCGCCGCGGGGACACGGTGGCGCGGCGGTACAGCACCTCGGCCGCGGCCTCGTCGGGCGTGCCCACGGCGGCGGCGTACTGGGCCTGGGCCTTGCGGACCTTGGCCGCGTCCGCGGTGAACTGCTCGCTCATGAGCAGCCACATGTCGCGCCGCTCCTCGGGCGTGGCATGGGCGTACCAGTTGGCCACGCCCTGGGCGCGCCGGCCGCCTTCGACCTCGCTCACACCGGCATCCACAATCGCGCGCAGCTCTTCCAGCGTGCGGCGCAGCACGCGGGGCGACAGGGCCTCCTCCTTCTTGCGCAGGGTGGCGCGCAGGCGTTCGCGGGTGGACCTGGGGCCCTGCCCTGCGGGCTCGGACATCAGCAGCGACACGCTGCGGTGGATCCACTCGGGCGTGTTCATGCGAGCCTTGATTTCTGGTTGCGCGCGACTTCGCGCAGGGCCACGCGCTGGCGCGTGAGGTGGGTGCGCATGGCAGCCTCGGCGCCTTCGGCGTCGCGGGCCTTCAGCGCGGCGAACACGGCCATGTGCTCGGACAGGCTTTGTTCCAGCCGGCCCGGTGCATGCAGCTGCTGCAGGCGCGCCAGCTTGACGATCTTGCGCAGGTCGGTGATCACGCTGGCCAGCCAGCGGTTGTTGGCCAGCGTGATGATGGCCTCGTGGATGGCGAAATTGGCGTCGTAATAGTCGTTGATGCGTTTGGCTTTGGCGTGCTTGTTGAGCTTGTCGTGAAGCGCCTCCAGCGCCGCCAGGTCGGCGTCTGAGGCGTTGCGCGCGGCCTCAAAGGCGCAGCGGCCTTCCAGCAGGGCGATGACGGGAAAGATCTCGTCCAGGTCCTGCTCGGTCACCTCGTTCACAAAGCAGCCGCGGCGCGGCTCATGGCGCACCAGGCCCTCGGCCGTGAGCACCTTCAATGCCTCGCGCAGCGGGGTGCGCGAGATCTTCATTTGCTCGGCCAGCTGGACCTCGTCCAGGAACATGCCCGGCCCCAGCTCGCCGGCAAAGATGCGGTCGCGCAGGGCCGTGGCGACTTCATCGTGCAGGGAGTTGTGGATCAGGCGCATGGGGCGGGTCGCTTCGTAATTTTCAATAATTACGTGTAATTATGACGACATGGAACAACCCTGTGCAGGTTTTTTAGCTATGGAAACTACCTAGAAGGTGCAGCAGCAGGCTGGCGGCCGAACCAGACCCACAGCGCCGCGCCCAGCACGATCATGGGGATGCACAGCCACTGCCCCATGCTCAGGCCCAGGGCCAGCAGCCCCAGGAAGTTGTCGGGCTCACGGAAATATTCCGCAATGAAGCGGAACACCCCGTAGCCGAACAGGAACGCAGCGGCCACCTGCCCCGTCTTGCGCGGCTTGCGCGCGTACAGCCACAGCAGCACAAACAGCAACAGCCCTTCGAGCAGGAACTGGTACACCTGCGACGGGTGGCGCGGCAGCGCGGAGCCGCTTTGCGGGAACACCATGCCCCAGGGCAGCGTCGGGTCGCTGAAGCGGCCCCAGAGTTCACCGTTGATGAAGTTGCCCACACGCCCTGCTGCCAGGCCCGTGGGCACACAGGGCGCTACAAAATCCATGACCTGCCAGAACGGCCGCCCGCGCGAGCGCGCAAACCACCACTGCGACACGATCACGCCCAGCATACCGCCATGAAAGCTCATGCCGCCTTGCCAGATGAAGAAGATCTCCAGCGGGTGCGACAGGTAGTAGCCCGGTTTGTAGAACAGGCAGTAACCGATACGCCCACCCACCACCACGCCCAGCACGCCCAGGAACAGGATGTCTTCTACATCCCGTTTGGCCCAGGCACCATTGCCGGTGATGGATGCAAACGGTTCGTGCTTGAGCCGCTGCAGCCCCAGAAACATGAACAGCCCGAACGCGGCCAGGTAGGTCAAGCCGTACCAGTGAATGGCGATGGGGCCCAGTTGCAGTGCTACGGGGTCGATGTGGGGGTACGTCAGCATGCGGGGTATTGTGCCTTCTTGGTTCGTCCGGCTCTCTCGCTGGCTTCGCGGCAAGCGGTGCCCGGCGGGGGCTCACACTGCGGTGGTTTTCGCTGCGCGAAAACTCCGCTGCGATGCTCGGGGGTCGGTCGCGCCGCGGAACTCGCTCGCGCTGCGCGCGCCGACACTCCCCCCTGCGCTTCTCGCCACCGGAGAGATCGCCCCCGCCAGGCACCGCCTGCCGCGAAGCCGGTTGGTCGGCTATCCACCTGTGGTGCGCCAACAATTTCTCTGCAAAGACAGCAGCCATTACGAGCCCACCAACGTCCCCACAAAACCCACGAACCGCCCCAAAGAAGGATTGGACACGCCACCAGACCATACCAGCGTGGTTTCACACTCAGGCACGGCCTTCCCGCGCGGACCCGACACGCTGCGGTAAACCACACCTGGCCGCTGAAACTGGCGCACGCTCTCGGGCACCCAGGCCACGCCCAGCCCCGCCGACACCAGGTTGACGATGGTCTGCATCTGGATGGCCTCCTGCGCCACCTGGGGTGAACGGCCCGCCGCGTGGTACAGGCCGAAGATGGCGTCGTGCAGCGACGGCACGATACGGCGCGGGAAGATCACCAGGGGCTCGGCCAGCACCTTGGCCAACGACAGCGCGGGCGCCGCGGCCAGCGGATGGTGGTCAGGCAGCGCCAGCACCAGAGGCTCGCGCGCAATCAGCGTGTGCTGCAAACCTGCCGGCGCGAAGCCGGGAGAATGCAGCATGAAGCCCGCGTCAATCTCTGCGCGCGCCAACGCCTGCAGCTGCACATCGCCCGTGGCCTCGATCAGCTCCAGCGCCACCCCCGGGCTGTGCTCCCGAAAGGCCCGTACCCACTGCGGCAGCAGCGCAAAGCCCACGGTGGACACAAACGCCAGCCGCAGGCGCCCCACTTCACCCGCCGCAGCAGCGCGCGCCTGTGCAGGCAAGGCCTGGGCCCGCGCCAGCAGTTCACGCGCCTGCGGCAGCAGCGCAGCACCGGCGGCCGTCAGCGCCACGCTGCGCTTGGTGCGGTCAAACAGGCGCAGGCCCAGCAGCCGCTCCAGCAAGGCAATGGCCTGCGTCAGCGGGGGTTGCGTCATGTGCAGGCGGCGCGCGGCATGGCCGAAATGCAGCTCTTCGGCCACCGCCACAAACTGGCGCCACAGGCGCAGCTCAATCACCGGGTCATTCATATGCACAGCATATTAATACACGCCTACAAATAGATTGGACGCATGGTCTGAAGGCGGCGCATACTCTCGCCTGCAATCCACCCCACATCCAGCGAGACACTGCCATGGCCGACACCAAAGTCATCAAGATCAACGCCCGTTCCGCCACCATCGTCGAAGGCAAATCGCGCGCGCCCAACCGCTCGATGTACTACGCCATGGGCTACCAGGAAAGCGACTTCAAGAAGCCCATGGTCGGCGTG
>JBEIPU010000098.1:0-15176 GCA_040376925.1 Caenimonas sp.
CTCACCGGGGCCGGGGTTGGCCGCCCCGTTGCCAAAAATCAGCGATTGCGGGTTGTCGTTGATGGAATTGGCCGCGCGGCTCAGGCGGCGCACCGCGCGCGATGTTTCGTCCGTCACCTGGTTGATGCGCGGCAGGGTGGCAGCGTTGAATGAATCAGCCGCAGCCGACAGCGCTTCGGTGCCTTCGGCCAGGCGGTCGATGGGACCGTCCTTTTCGTTCAGGCGCTGCGCGGTCTTGCTGATCTCTGATGAGGCCTTGCCCACTTCGTCTGACGTGGTCTGCAGCGAGCGCATGGTCTTGCTCGCCTCTGCGGTGAATGGCGGGATCGCCGCCAGCGCAGGGTCCAGCCGGCGCGTGACGGTGCTGTCCAGCCGCTGGGCCAGCAGGTTCACGCTGCCCGTGGCCTGGCTCAGGTTATCCAGCGCCACGGCCACGCGTTTCTGGTTGTCGTCGGCCAGCAGCTTGTTCATCTGGGTCGTTACTTTTTCCACCTGGTCGATGATGACCTCGCCGCGCTCGGCCAGCTTGCCAAACAGGCTGGGCTTGAGCGGGATGCGCGGGGGCTGGTCGTCGTTGGGCGGCAGCGGCTCGGCCGCCTTGCCGCCGTCGTCCAGCTGCACAAAGGCCAGGCCCGTGACGCCCTGGAAGTTCAGCTGCGCAAAGGTGGCCTGCGTCATGGGCGCGGCTTCGTCCACCTGCAGGCGCACCAGCACGTTGCCGCGCTTTTGCGGGTCAAAGCCGATGGAGGCCACCTTGCCCACGTCCACCCCGCGGTAACGCACAGGCGCCTGCGGCTGCAAGCCGCTGACGATCTCGCTGGTGGAGATTTCGTACAGGTGGTATTCGCCCTGGTCGCGCGTGAGCCAGACGGCCAGGGCCGCCAGCAGGGCGCTGGCCACCAGCACAAAGATGCCGGCGGCAAGCGCATGGGATTTGTTTTCCATGGTGGTGCTCTCTTTCTAAACCGCAAACGGGTATTCGCGCAGCAGCTCCATTGCGCGCTGGCCCCGTTCGCCCAGGAAAAAATGATGGATGAATGGGTGCTGGAACGCGATCACCTCCTTGGGCGGCCCGTTCACGATCACCTTGCGGTCGGCCAGCACGGCAATGCGCGTGCTCAGCTCAAACAATGTGTCCAGGTCGTGCGTGACCATCACCACGGTCAGGCCCAGGTCACGGTGCAGCGAGCGCAGCAGCGTGACAAAGCTGTCCGAGCTCTCGGGGTCCAGCCCGGCGGTGGGTTCGTCCAGCAGCAGCAGCGGCGGGTCCATGATGAGCGCGCGCGCCAGCGCCACGCGCTTGATCATGCCGCCCGACAGGTCGGCGGGCATCTTGTCGGCATGCTCGGGGCCCAGGCCCACCATCTGCAGCTTGACCAGGGCCGCGTCGCGGATCAGCCCGGGCGGCAGTGTCTTGAGCTCGCGCAGCGGAAAGGCGATGTTGTCCAGCACGCTGAAGGCCGAGAACAGCGCCCCATGCTGGAACAGCATGCCCACGCGGCTGGCGGCACCGCGGTCGCCCAGGGCGCCCGGTGGCTGGCCCAGCACCAGGATCTCGCCACGCGACGGCGCCTCCAGCCCCAGGATCTGGCGCAGCAAAACCGTCTTGCCCGTGCCCGAGCCGCCCACCAGCGACAGCACCTCGCCGCGCTGCACGCTCAGGTCCAGGTCCTGGTGCACCACAAAATTGCGCTCGGCGCCGGGGAATTCGGTCCACAGCTTGCGGATGTCGATGACGTTCTTTTCGTCCGTCATACGCCCACGTCCTTGAACAGGATGGCAAACAGCGCGTCCACCAGGATCACCGCGGTGATGGACGCAACGACCGATGCCGTCGTGCCCTCGCCCAGGCTCTGGGTGTTGGGCTTGACGCGCAGGCCGTAGTGGCAGCCGATGAGGGCGATCATCACGCCGAACACCACCGACTTGGCCGTGGCCAGGTACAGGTTGTTGATGCTGGCCGCCGCCGGCAGCGCATTGAAGAAGTACTGCGGCGTGATGCCCATGGACAGGTCGGCCGCCAGCATGCCGCCGGCCAGCGCGGCCAGCGTGGTCCCCACGCTGATCAGCGGCATGGCCAGGGCCAGCGCCATGGCGCGCGGCATCACCAGCCGCCAGCTGTGCGAGATGCCCATCACACGCATGGCGTCCAGCTCGTCGGTCACGCGCATCACGCCGATCTGCGCGGTGATGGCCGAGCCCGAGCGCCCCGCGATCAGGATCGCCGCGAGCATGGGCCCCAGCTCGCGGATCAGCGACACGCCCAGGATGTTGACGATGAAGGCATCGGCGCCAAACTGCTTGAGCTGCTGCGACGTGAGGTAGGCCAGCACCACGCCAATCAGGAAACCCACCAGCGCCGTGATGGGCAGCGCCGTGGCGCCAATGCGGTACAGGTGGCCCGACACGTCACGCCAGGGGCCGTGGTGCGGCGCTCGCACCAGGCGGCCCAAGTTGATCAGCAGCTGGCCGATGAGGCGGATGAAGCCGCGGATGTGGCGCCCGGCCAGCAGCACCGTGGCGCCCAGCCCCAGGTAGTGTTCGGCCCAGGTCAGGCGCCCGCGCGGCGGCAGGTCCACGGTGAACTGGGCCACACGTTCCAGCACGGCGCGCTGCGCCGGCTCGGCGTCCAGCGCTTTCGGCCATTGGCGGCCCCAGTGATTCCACAGCAGCTGCGCGCCCAGGTGGTCGATCGGCCCGGCGTCGCGCAGGTCCCAGCCGGTGCCGGGCGGCGCATCGGCCAGCGCCGCCACGGCGCTGCGGTACATCTGCGCGTCGGCAAAATGCCCCGCCGTCCAGACCCCCAGCACGCGCAGGCACGCGCCGCCGGCGGCGTCCTGCTTTTCGGTGCGGGGCGTGGAGGGCTCCATCAAGAACGGGTCGGAGTGGGAGAGGCTGCCATCGTACCCGCTGCCCATGTACAGTGGTGTAGGAAGGGCGCCCGACGCGCGCCCACAGGAGACAGCATGGCCGACACCGCCCCCGCCACGTCCGCGCCCGAGCTGCTGGTGCGCCAGCGCGGCCCCGTGTTGTGGCTCACCATTGACCGCGAGGCGCGGCGCAACGCCATGAGCCATGGCGTGCTGGCCGGCATGGCGCAGGCCATCACGGCGGCCCAGGCCGAACGCTCGGTGCGCGCCATCGTCATCACGGGCGCGGGCAGCAAGGCCTTTTGCGCGGGCGCCGACCTGCAGGCGGCCAACGCCTTCACCACCGACTATTCAGAACCCTACGGCCACCTGGCGCAGCTGCTGCGCGTGGCGCGGGCCAGCCATGTGCCGCTGGTGGCCCGCGTGAACGGCGCCTGCATGGCCGGTGGCATGGGGTTGCTGTCCATGTGCGACATGGCCGTGGCGGCCCGCCACGCGGTGTTTGGCCTGCCGGAGGTGAAGGTGGGTGTGTTCCCCGCGCAGGTGCTCAGCGTGCTGCAGCACCTGATCCCGCGGCGCACGCTGGCCGAGATGTGCATCACCGGCGAGCCCATCACCTCGGAGCAGGCGCTGCAATACGGCCTGGTGAACTACGTCGCTGACGATCTGGACGCCAAACTGCAATGGCTGCTGGACCGCCTGCTGGACAAATCCCCCGCCGCCATCCGCCGCGGCCTGTACACGATGAAGAAGATAGAAGCCATGGCGTTTGAGGAAAGCATGAGCTTCACCGAAAGCCAGATCGCCTTGTTCACGCTGACCGAAGATGCGAAGGAAGGACAAGCCGCATTCCAGCAAAAGCGCGCGCCGCAATGGAAAGGCCAGTGATGACCGGAGAAGTGATCCGCATCGGCGGCGCCAGCGGCTTCTGGGGCGACAGCTGCGTGGGTGCGCCGCAGCTGGTGGCCGCGGGCGTGGACTACCTGGTGTTTGACTACCTGGCCGAGCTGACCATGTCCATCCTGGCCGCGGCGGCGGCCAGGAACCCCGAGCTGGGCTATGCGACCGACTTTGTCACGGTCACGATGAAGTCCATCCTGAAAGACGTGTTGGCGAAAAACATCCGCGTCATCAGCAACGCGGGCGGCGTCAACCCGCAGGCCTGCGCCCAGGCCATTCGCGCACTGGCAGCCGAGCAGGGCGTGGCGGTGAAAGTGGCGGTCGTGCTGGGTGACGACGTGATGCCGCTGGTGGATACGCTGCGCAGTGAAGACGTGCGCGAGCTGCAAAGCGGCGCTGCACTGCCCACCAAGGTGCTGACCGCCAACGCCTACCTGGGCGCCCTGCCCGTGCGGCGCGCGCTGGACGCGGGCGCGCAGATCGTCATCACCGGCCGCTGCGTGGACAGCGCGGTGACCCTGGGCGCGCTGATGCATGAATTTGGCTGGGCCGCGGACGACTACGACCGCCTGGCGCAGGGCAGCCTGGCGGGCCACATCATTGAATGCGGCTGCCAGGCCACCGGCGGCCTGCACACCGACTGGGAATCGGTGCCCGACTGGCCGACCATCGGCTACCCGGTGATTGAATGCCATGCCGACGGTCACTTTGTGGCCACCAAGCCCGCGGGCACGGGCGGGCTGGTCAACTGTGCGGTGATCGCCGAGCAGATGCTGTATGAGATCGGCGACCCGCGCAGCTACCTGCTGCCGGATGTGGTCTGCGATTTCACCCAGGTCACGCTGCAGCAGATCGGCGAGCACCGCGTGGACGTGCGCGGCGCGCGTGGCCACCCGCCGGGCCCGGCCTACAAGGTGTCGTCTACTTACCTGGACGGCTTTCGCTGCACCGGCCAGCTCACGGTGGTGGGTACCGACGCCGCGCGCAAGGCACGCCGCACGGGCGAAGCCATCCTGGCGCGCACCCGGGCGCTGTTTGCGCAGGCGGGGCTGCCCGACTACAGCCGCACCCACATTGAGGTGCTGGGCAGCGAGGCCGGCAACTTCGGCCCGCATGCGCAGACCGCCCAGGTGCGCGAAGCCGTGCTGCACCTGGCCGTGATGCACCCGCACAAGGCGGCGCTGGAGCTGTTTGCGCGCGAGATCGCACCGGCGGGCACCAGCTGGTCGCCCGGCACCACCGGTGCGGCGGGGCGCCCCAGCCCGGCGCCGTGCATACGCCAGTTTGCCTTCCTGCTGGACAAGCAGCGCCTGCAGCCGGTGGTGGATCTGGACGGCGTGCTGCATGCGGTGGACGTGCCTGCTGGCCAGCCGCTCTCACCGCCGGCGAGCGCCGGCAGCGGAGCAGCTGGCGTGGCGCCGCACGGCGAAACCGTCCAGGTCCCGCTGATCCAGCTGGCCTGGGCACGCAGCGGCGACAAGGGCAACACCTCCAACATCGGCGTGATCGCGCGGCGGCCTGAATGGCTGCCCCTGCTGCAGGCGCAGCTCACACCCGCGCGCGTGGCGCAGTGGCTGGCGCACCTGGTGCAGGGGCCGGTCACGCGCCATGAGGTGCCTGGCATCCACGCCATGAACTTCGTGTGCGAACAGGCACTGGACGGCGGCGGCATGGCCAGCCTGCGCAACGACCCGCTGGGCAAAGGCATGGCGCAGATCCTGCTGACGATGCCGGTGCAGGTGGACGCTAAAGACCTGTCGCTGTAACGCCGCAGGTCACGACGAACGCCACGGTGGAACTGGCGTTGAACGTGGGCGTGATGCTCAGGCCCGTGCTTGTCAGCGCGGCCACTGTGGGCGATGCCGGGCACGAAGCCGAACCCGCCAGGACGGAGCAGCTCACAGTGCCGGCGGTGCAGTTCAGCCCTGCGCCGGGCTCGTCAATCACCACGGCGCCTGGAGCGGCGGACGGCCCCAGGTTGGCCACCGTCAGCGTGTAGCTCACGGTGGAGCCCGTCAGCAGCGACCCGGTGGGGGAGCTGGCCTTGCTGATCGTCAGTGTGGCGGTGGCGCAGGCCGGTGAGATGGTGGTGGACACCGTGGCAGTGTTGTTGGCGGTGATCAACGCACCCGTGGCCTGCTGGATCTGCACCGTGTTGATCTTGGCGCCCGAGTCGCCGCAGATGGGCGACACCACACCGGACAGCGTCGGGAAGTTGGTCGCCGCCGCCCTCGGGAACGCGGTAGCCGCCGGCAGGGTGCACACGGCGGTAGCCGTGCCAGTGCAGGTCCAGCCGGTACCGGCAAAGGTGGTGGTCATGCGCATGCCATCGGGCAGCGTGTCGGTCAGCGTCAGAGGCGACGCGCCGATGGCCGCGCCGATGGCCGCGCCGTCGGCCAAGGGCGTCGCCTGCGTCGCCGCATACGTCAACACACCCAAGGCCCGCCCGTTGTTGCGCGGCGTCAGCGTGTAGCTGAACGTGCTGGCGGGCGCCGCGGTGGCCGGCGCCGTTTTGGTGATGCTCAGGTCGGCCAGCAGCACCACGTCATCGTCGGTCGGCCCGGCCACCAGCCCGCTGTAATGGCTGCCGGGGATCGTGGTGGTGCCGCCGGTCTGGAAGCTGGTGTTGCCCGAGTAGGCCAGTGAGTTGCGGTTGGCGTTGACGTTGGTGGCCATGGCCACCATGCGGCCGGTTGTCACGTTGCGCGTAGGGTCCAGGTAAACCGCGCCGGCCGGGTTGTGATAGGTGCCCACCGTTGCTGTATTGGGAATCGTCACCCCGAATGTCACGCTGATGCTGCCGTTCTGGGGCACAAAAAAGCCGCCAAAGGTGACACTGCCCTGCCCTGCGGTTGGCACACGCCGCGGCGCCACACCATCGCCGCGCAACACCACCGCGGTCACGGAGGCAGCCAGCGTGGTCGCATTGACCGGCAGTACCGGGGGTGAGGCGATGGCAGGTGTGTTGGGTGCGTCATGGGCACCGGCCGCAAACGCCCCGCCCGCCAGCGGCGGTGCCGGCGAATAGGCGTACACCGGCGCGGGCGCCGTCGTCCTGTAGACCCACCCCGGCGGCAGGCTGGTGTCAAACAGGTAGACGTTGGTCGCCGCACCACCCGTGTTGCGCACGTTGATGGTGTAGGACGCCGTGGCGCCTGTGGCGGCACTGATCGCCGGCGTATTGGCCACCTTGGTCACGCTCAGGTTGGGCAGGCAGCGCGCGCTGGCGCCCGAGCCAGGCGGCAGCACGCCGGCGCTGCCCGTCACGGCCGTGCCGTTAGCACCGGCCGCGGCCCGATAGTTCTTGGGGCTCAGGTTGCCCGCTGTGCCGCCGCAGCAGCCGTCGGTGCCGGCGGCGCCGCCCGCCACGTTGATCGTGGCACCTGTGAAGCTGGTCGCCACATAGCCGCCGCCACCGCCGCCGCCCGGGCCGTGGTTGAAATAGTTGGAGTTGCCACCGATGCCGCCAAACGCATTGATGGTCAGGTTGGCAATGGCGCCGGTGCCCGGCGCATCGATCACCACGGTGCCACCGCCGCCACCGCCGCCGGCGGCATCCGTCGCGCCTACCGGGTTCTTGTTGTACGAACGGACGCCCTGGGCGTTGATGGTGCTGGCGGAACTGACCACCAGCGTGCCAGCCCGGATCATCACGATGCCGCCGCCCGGAGCGCCGGACGAGGTAACCGAGCCTGAAGCGCCGTTCGCAGTTGCGAGGTTGTCCGGTGGAAATGTGGTGATGGAGTCCGCCGTACCATTGTTGGAGCCTCCTGCGCCACCGCCACCACCCAGGAAGACCTTGGCAGTGACGTTGGGCGACAGGCCGGTGCCGCCGCGCCCGCCGGCATCAAAGCCCCCCAGGCCCGAATTGGCGGCCGAAGTGGGGTTGTTGTCGGCCGCCGTGGTGTTGTTGCCGCCGTTCCAGGAGTTGCCGCCAATGCCGCCCACACCCGCGTTGCTCCCGCCCCCGCCGCCAGAGTTGTAACCGTTGGCCTGCGTGGCAGGGATGCCGTCATTGCCGCCGCCGCCCGCATTGCCCAGCGCGTCCTGCCCGCACGAGCCGCCCGGGTAGCCCTGGCCTGCGTTGAACAGCTGGCCGGTGGCGTCATAGGTCAGCGTGCCGCCCGCAGTGCCTGCGATGGCATAGCCAAAGACCTGCTGGGGAATGCCTTCGGTTCCCTCGCCCTTGAAGGCGCCGTTCAGATTGGCGGGCGTGCAGGCGTAGCTGGCGTCAAACGGCGTGCCGCCTGCGCGGCTCTGCGTACTGTTGACGCCGCGCCCGCCACGAAAACCCTTGCCCAGCGCGTTGATGGTCACGCCATTCATCGTCAACGCGCCCGCCACATCCACTGCATAGACGCCACCTGTGCCCAAGCCGTTGGTGGGCTCCACATACCAGGGCAGCACGTTGACCGTGCCCGAGACAGTGGCCGCTGAGTACTGGGGCACGCGCACCACCTGAAAGGTGCGGATGGTTCCGGCGGACACGCTTTGCGCGTAAGAGTTGACCAGGGGCGCGCCCAGCTGAATGGTGGCGCCCACGCCGCCACCCACGGTGACCACGGCGTACTCGTAGTTGCCCTCCAGCGTGCCGCTGGAGTCCTGCATCTGGATGATCAGCACCAGATCGCCCGCCAGCAGGTTGGTGGCCACGCCGCGCGTCGCGTTGGTGCCGGACGCGAGCGTGATGGCACTGCTGCCAGCCGACGGCGCGCCGCTGCCGGCAAAGTAGGTATTGGGCGCAAGGCTCGCCGTGGTGACCAGCCCCTGGTGCCCGGGCACACCGCACACCTGCGCATGCAACACCGTGGCGGCGGCGCACAGCATGGCAGCGACCAGCAGCACGGCCAAGCGCAGCCATTTCCCAGCGACACAACGATCCAACGACATCAGTACAGCTTTGCGTTCTACGGCCTGCCGCACGGGTCGCGGGCCTGCCTTTTCCGTAGCCATTGTCACCCAGCCACGCGCCCTTCGAAACCCGAACGAAAGCATTCACGCAGGTGATCCACCAGGCACTGCACGGCGCGCGGCACCTGCGGTGCCCAGGGGCGAATGGCGTACAGCCGGTCGCCAAAAAAACCCTGCGGGCGCCAGCGCGCGAGCACCGGCACCATGCGCCTGGCGTCCAGGTGCGCCGCCGCGCTGAAGTCGGGCAGCAAGCCCAGCCCCAGGCCGCCCAGCACGGCTTCGCGCAGCACCTCGCTGTTGTTCGCGCGCAGCGGGCCGTTCACCGGCACCACCACCTGCGCCGCGTTCCGGCGCACACCCTCGCGCACGAACGACCAGCTCTGGCTGCCGCCGTCGCGCAGGTACAGCAGGCACTGGTGCGCGGCCAGCTGCGACGGGTGGTCGGGCTCGCCGTGCTGGCGCAGGTAGGCCGGGCTTGCCACCAGCAGCGAGCGCGATGCACACAGTTCCCAGGCCACATGGGTGTCGGGCGGCGCCTGCGTGTGGCGGATGGCGAGGTCAAACCCTTCCTGCGACAGGTTGACAAAGCGGTCGCTCAGGTCCAGCTCGATGCGGATTTCCGGGTAGCGCTGCAGGAACGCCGCCAGCGTGGGCGCCACATGCTGGCGCCCCAGCGCCACCGGCGCGGTCACCCGCACCAGCCCGCGCGGCGAGCCCGCCAGGTCCCGCACGCCGGCAAAGCTCTGCTCGATGCGCTCGAATGCGGCCTGCGTTTCAGACACCAGCTGCAAACCCGCCTCGGTCAGCCCGACCGAGCGGGTGGTGCGCCGCACCAGCGGCACGCCCGCCGCGCGCTCCAGCTCGCCAATGCGGGTGCTGGCCGAGGCCTTGGAGATGCCCAGGCGGCGTGCAGCCTGGGTGTAGCTACGGGTTTGGGCCAGCACGCCCAGCAGATGAAGGTCGGAAAACGCCGTGGCCATTTGCAGCTCCAGATTGTTCAAATTACCAAACAATGTAATCAGGAAACCCGTCTTTCCAAAGCACTGCGGCGGGCATAGACTGGCGGCCTTGCATTGCCTGAGCCCAAAGGAACCCCCATGAATGCCCCCGACCTGACCCGCCCCGCCGCTGCCGTGGCCTCCATCGAACACTGGATCAACGGGCGCGTGGTGCCCGGCCAGAGCGGCCGGCGCGCCGATGTGTTCAACCCCGCCACCGGCGCCGTGACCGGCCAGGTGGCGCTGGCCAACCATGCCGAGGTGTCCGCCGCCGTGGCCGCTGCGCAGGCGGCCTTCCCGGCCTGGGCCGACACGCCGCCGATCCGCCGTGCACGCGTGATGTTCAAGTTCCTGGAGCTGCTGAACCAGGAGCGCGACAAGCTGGCGCATGCCATCACCGCCGAGCACGGCAAGGTGTTCACCGACGCGCAGGGCGAGGTCACGCGCGGCATCGACATCGTGGAATTTGCCTGCGGTATCCCGCAGCTGCTCAAGGGCGACTACACCGATCAGGTCTCCACCGGCATCGACAACTGGACGCTGCGCCAGCCGCTGGGCGTGGTGGCCGGCATCACGCCGTTCAATTTCCCGGTGATGGTGCCGATGTGGATGTACCCGGTGGCGATCGCCGCGGGCAACTGCTTCGTGCTCAAGCCCAGCCCGATCGACCCCAGCGCCAGCCTGATGATGGCCGACCTGCTGAAACGCGCGGGCCTGCCCGACGGCGTGTTCAACGTGGTGCAGGGCGACAAGGAAGCCGTGGACGCCTTGCTGGTGCACCCCGACGTGAAGGCCGTGAGCTTTGTGGGCTCGACGCCGATTGCCAACTACATCTACGAAACCGGCGCACGCCACGGCAAGCGTGTGCAGGCCCTGGGCGGCGCCAAGAACCACATGGTGGTGATGCCCGACGCCGACCTGGAGCAGACGGTGGACGCGCTGATCGGCAGCGCCTACGGCTCTGCCGGCGAGCGCTGCATGGCCATCAGCGTGGCGGTGATGGTGGGCGACGTGGCCGACAAGCTGGTGCCCATGCTGGCTGAGCGCGCCAAAGCGCTCAAGATCAAGAACGGCACCGAGCTGGACGCCGAGATGGGCCCCATCGTGACCAGCGCGGCGTACCAGCGCATCACCGGCTACATCGAGCAGGGCGTGAAGGAGGGTGCGAAGCTCATCGTGGACGGCCGTGATTTCAAGGGCGCAAGCGCCGGAAAGGGCTGCGACAACGGTTTCTGGCTGGGCGGCGCGTTGTTTGACCACGTGACGCCGGACATGAAAATCTACAAGGAAGAAATCTTCGGCCCGGTGCTGTCATGCGTGCGGGTGCACGACCTGAAGGAAGCGGTGAACCTGATCAACGCGCACGAATTCGGCAACGGCGTGAGCTGCTTCACGCGCGACGGCAATGTGGCGCGCGAGTTCAGCCGCCACATCCAGGTCGGTATGGTGGGCATCAACGTGCCGATCCCGGTGCCGATGGCGTGGCATGGGTTTGGTGGCTGGAAGAAATCGCTGTTTGGCGACATGCACGCATATGGCGAGGAAGGCGTGCGGTTCTATACCAAGCAGAAGTCGATCATGCAGCGCTGGCCCGAGTCGATTGGCAAGGGTGCCGAGTTCGTGATGCCTACGGCGAAATAGAAGGCCCCCCTGAGTCGGCCTGCGGCCGCCGTCCCCCCAGGAGGACGCCACCAGCGGCCCGGCAGAGCCGGTTCCGCGGTGGTCCGCGAAACAGTCAGCGCCCGGCAAGTCAGCTCGCCAACAATCGCCAGAACAATAAAGAGAGAGACACCATGAGCGAGACAAGCTTCGACTACATCATCATTGGTGGCGGCACGGCAGGCTGCCTGCTGGCCAACCGGCTGAGCGCCGATGCCAGCAAGCGGGTACTGCTGATCGAGGCGGGGCGCAAGGACGACTACCACTGGATCCACATCCCCGTGGGTTACCTGTACTGCATTGGCAACCCGCGCACCGACTGGCTTTACAACACCGAGCCCGACGCCGGCCTGAACGGGCGCAAGCTGCGCTACCCGCGCGGCAAGACGCTGGGCGGGTGCAGCAGCATCAACGGCATGATCTACATGCGCGGCCAGGCACGTGATTACGACCAGTGGGCGCAGCTGACCGGTGACGCCAGCTGGACCTGGGACAACTGTGTGCCTGACTTCAAGCGCCACGAAGACCACTACAAGGGCGCCGACGCCCTGCACGGGGCCGGCGGCGAATGGCGGGTGGAGCGCCAGCGCCTGCGCTGGGACATCCTGGACGCATTTGCACAGGCCGCGCAGCAGGCCGGCATACCGCACAGCGAGGACTTCAACCGCGGCGACAACGAAGGCGTCGGCTACTTCCAGGTCAACCAGAAAAGCGGCTGGCGCTGGAACACGGCCAAGGCGTTCTTGCGGCCCACCTGCTACGGCCGGCCCAACTTCGAGATGTGGACGTCGGCCCAGGTCGCGAAGCTGATCATTGAAAACCAACCCGACGGCAGCCGCCGCTGCACCGGTGCCCAGGTATGGACCGGCGGCGAAATGACGATGGCTACGGCGCAGCGCGAAGTGATCCTGTGCGCGGGCAGCATCGGCTCGCCGCAGATCCTGCAGCTGTCGGGCATCGGGCCTGCGGACTTGCTGAAAAAGCATGGCATCGACGTGGTGTGCGACCTGCCCGGCGTGGGCGCCAACCTGCAGGACCACCTGCAGATCCGCGCCGTGTTCAAGGTGCAGGACGTGCCCACGCTGAACACCATGGCCAACACCCTGTGGGGCAAGGCGAAAATCGGGCTGGAATACGCCCTCAAGCGCAGCGGCCCGATGAGCATGGCGCCGTCGCAGCTGGGCGCGTTCACGCGCAGCTCGCCCGACCAGCCCTGGGCCAACATCGAATACCACGTGCAGCCGCTCAGCCTGGACGCCTTTGGCGAGCCGCTGCACACCGTTCCCGCGTTCACCGCCAGCGTGTGCAACCTCAACCCCACAAGCCGGGGCACGGTCACGATCCGCAGTGCAAAGTTTGAGGACGCGCCCGCCATCGCGCCCAACTACCTCAGCACCGACGAAGACCGCAAGGTGGCCGCCGATTCGCTGCGCGTCACACGGCGCATCGTGGCGCAGCCGGCGCTGGCCAGGTACAAGCCCCAGGAATGGAAGCCGGGCACGCAGTTCCAGAGCGACGAAGACCTGGCCCGGCTGGCCGGCGACATCGCCACCACGATCTTTCACCCGGTGGGCACCACCAAAATGGGCAGGGACGACGACCCGATGGCGGTGCTTGATTCACAGATGCGCGTGCGCAACGGGCAAGGCGGCCTGATTGGCGGGCTGCGCGTGGTGGACGCGGGCGCCATGCCCACCATCACCAGCGGCAACACCAATTCGCCCACGCTGATGATGGCCGAGAAGGCCGCAGGCTGGATCCGCGCCGCGGCGCGCCCGGGATGAACTAGGGCCTGTTGATACTATCCCCGGTTTGTCCGGGAATACGCCCGTCGCGGCGGGGCGGGGTTATTCCGGCGCGTGGAGTACAGCGATCCCCGTGGGGAGTAATGCAGCGGCTCACCCCGCAGGGGGCCGGGCTCTGGTGGCGCGAACAGGGCGCCGTCCCGTCAGGCGTTGTCAGCCGGAGAAACGTTCGCGGGAGCACCAACGCCACGGCTGCAGGCTGTGCGACGAGGCAAAAGGGGCATTCACCTGGCGGCAAGCATAGCGTTAACACGCCCTAACGAATGCCGCCCACGTAGCGCGGCGCATTGGGGTCGCGCGGTTTGGCGTCGCGCCCAAAGGTGGAATCGGCAAAGCCTGATTCACCAAACACCGAATTCAGGAACCCGCTGGCATGCTCGGGCGCGGGCGCGGGTTGCTCCACCAGCGGCGCCGGCGCCGTGGCCACCGGGGCCGCCTGGCGGTCGCGCAGCAGTTGCATGGCGGTCTGGGCCAGCGGCTTGGCCGGCGCCTTCACCGCCGTCTCCAGCGTCGCGCGCTCCAGCTTGTCGGCCCATTCGGCCAGGTCGGGGTGGCCGTCCTCCTGCGCCTTGGCGCGCGCAAAGCGCACGATCTCCATCGCGTACTCGGCGTTCGCGGCCATCCATTCGGTATCGGTCACACGGCCTGTCTTGCGGCGCAGCAGCACATGCAAATGCGCTGCCATTGCGAGTTTTTCACTGACCAGCATGGGACACCTCCTGGGTGTGAAAGCCTGGACCGGGTACTAGGAACTGATGCGCTCGCGGTGCTGTGCAATGTCAAGCCCGGTCAGCTCGCTTTGCTCGTCCACCCGCAGGCCCACGATCAATTTGGTCAGCCACAGCAGCACGGCCGTCATCACCAGGCTGTACAGCATGACCGCGCCGGCGCCGATGGCCTGCGTCAGCACGCTGCCCTCCACGCCCGAGACGGCCTTGCTGGCAAAAATGCCGGTCAGCAGCGAACCCACAATGCCGCCGATGCCGTGCACGCCGAACACGTCCAGCGAATCGTCGGCGCGCAGCAGGCGCTTGAGGCCCGTCGCGCCCCAGTAGCAGGCCAGGCCGGCAATGAAGCCGATCATCAGCGCCGACACCGGCGTCACAAAGCCCGCCGCCGGCGTGATGGCCACCAGCCCCGCCACCAGGCCCGAACACAGGCCCAGCAGCGACGGCCGCCCGCGCAGCACCCATTCGCCAAACATCCAGGAAATGGCGCCGGCCGAGGCGGCAATGTGCGTGACCGCCATGGCCAGGCCGGCGCGGCCGTCGGCCGCCACGGCCGAGCCCGCGTTGAAGCCGAACCAGCCTACCCACAGCATGCCGGCGCCCGCCATGGTCAGGCCCAGGTTGAAGGGCTCGAACGCCTCACGCCCGTAGCCGCGGCGCGGCCCGAGGAAATAGGCCACGACCAGGCCGGAGATACCGGCGTTGATGTGCACCACCGAGCCGCCGGCGAAGTCCAGCGCGCCCAGCTTGGCCAGCCAGCCGCCTGGCTCCCACACCCAGTGGGCAATCGGTGCATAGACCACCAGCGACCACATGCCGATGAACCACAGCATGGCCGAGAACTTCATGCGCTCCACAAACGCGCCCACCACCAGCGCCGCCGTGATGATGGCGAAGGTGAGCTGGTACATCGAATACACCGACTCAGGGATGTTGGGCGCAATGTGGCTGACCGCCACCTTGCCGGTTTCCTTCAGGTAGTCCAGGCCACTGAACCACATGCGATCGCCATTGCCCAGGAAGCTGCTGCCCGGGGTGAACGCCCATGAATACCCGACGGCAAACCACAGCAGGCTGACCAGCGCCGCAATGGCGACCACGCAGGCCATGGTGTTGATCACGCTCTTCTTGCGGACCATGCCCGCATAGAACAGCGCGATGCCGGGCAGCGTCATGAGCAGCACCAGCGCGGTGGACGTCATCATCCAGGCGGTGTCGGCGGCGTTGATCGTGTCGGTGGCCACCATGCCGGGGCGCGTGAGCGGCGCGGGCGCCGCAGCGGGCGCGGGGGCAGGCACAGCGGCC
>JBEIPU010000076.1:0-18377 GCA_040376925.1 Caenimonas sp.
TCCACCGCCAGCGGGTCCAGCAGGCGAAACAGCGCCTCGGTGGCCGACAGGTCCACCTCGCAGCCCAGCGCCTGCGGGTCCCCGCGCAGCCTCGCGATTTCGGCCGCGATGGAGAACGCGGCAAACACGCCCGCCACTGCATCGCCCACCGGAAAGTTCATGTGCAGCGGCGTGCCGCCCTCTTCACCCGTCAGGTTGGTGAAGCCGCTCATGGCTTCAAAGATGCGCGCAAAGCCGGGCCGGGCGGCGTAGGGTCCGGTCTGGCCAAAGCCGGTCAGGCGCAGGATCACCAGGCGCGGGTTGGCCGCCAGCAGGGTCTGGGTGTCCAGCCCCCAGCGGTCCATGGTGCCGGTGCGGAAGTTTTCCACCAGCACGTCAAAGTCGGGCAGCATTTTCAGCAACAGCTCGCGCCCGCGCGGTTTGCGCACGTCCAGCGACAGGCCGCGCTTGCCGCGGTTGGCCACCTTGAACCACAGCCCCACGCCGTCTTTCACCGGTTGCAGGCCGCGCAGCGGGTCGCTGCCGTCGGGCAGCTCCAGCTTCACGACGTCGGCGCCGTGGTCGGCGCAGAGCGTGGCGCCAAAGGGCGCGGCCAGTACGGTGGCCATGTCCAGGATGCGCACGCCGGACAGCGCGCCTTTTGAAGGTGTAGTCATGGCCGGGGTTTTGCCAGAGCGCGCCGCCCACCACAATCGGCATTTCGCACAGCGAAACACCTGCCCCGCAACCATTGACGCCCCACCCACCCCCGCCGATCATGAAAAAAAGCAGCACCGACACCCCACGTACCGCACGACGCCCCATGCAAGCCATCGCATTGCCCGGACTGGTCAACCCCCATGACCTCACGGCTGACCGCCAGTTCTCGATGAACCTGGCGCGCGGCATGGAGGTGCTGCGTGCATTCACGCTGGTGGACCCGGTGCTGGGCAATCGCGAGATCTCCGACCGCACCGGCCTGCCCAAGCCCACGGTCTCGCGCCTGACCTACACGCTCACGCTGCTGGGCTACCTGAGCCGGGTAGAGGGCCTGCAGAAGTACCGCCTGGGCTCGGGCGTGCTGTCGCTGGGTTACCCGCTGCTGGCCAACATGCGGCTGCGCCAGATCGCGCGGCCATTCATGGAGCAGGTGGCGCGCGAGACGGGTTGCACCGTGAACCTGGGCATGCGTGACCGCACCAACGTGGTCTATGTGGACACCTGCCGCGTGGACCAGGGAAACATCTACCAGCCCGACATCGGCAGTACACGCCCGCTCCTGTCCACCTCCATGGGCCGCGCGCTGGTGCTGTCGGCACCGGCGGCCGAGCGCAACGCCATCCTGAACCACCTGAAGCTGGAAGACCCCAAGCGCTATGCGCTGGACAAGCCCGTGCTGGACGCCGACCAGAAAGCGTTTGCCGCACGCGGCTGGTGCCATTCACGTGGCGACTGGCGCAAGGAAGTTCATGCCGTGGGGGCGCCCATCCGCGTGCCCCCGCGCGAAGAACCCATGGCGCTGAACTGCACGCTGTCGGCGTACCGCCTGGGCAAGGACACGCTGGAGCGCGACGTGGCGCCGCGCCTGCTGGATGCGATCCGCCAGATAGAAGTGGCCTGCGGCATCCACTGACCCCCTTCATTTCACACACCACCCATGATCCGCAACCCTGAACAGTTTGAACAGCTCATCGCGCAGGTGCGCCGCTTCATCCGCGACGAATGCATCCCGCTGGAAGAAGCCATTGACCAGAGCGACGAAATACCTGAGGCGCTGGTAGATCGCATGCGCGCGCTGGGCCTGTTTGGCCACAGCATCCCCGAGGCCTATGGCGGCGCGGGTCTGACGACCGAGGAACTGGCGCGCGTGAACATCGAGGTGTCGCAAGGCGCCACCACCTTTCGCGCACGCTTTGGCGGCAACACCGGCATTGCATCGGAATCCCTGGTGGTGGACGGCACGCCCGAACAGCGCCAGCGCTGGCTGCCGCTGCTGGCCAGCGGCGAGCTGACCGGCTGCTTTGCGTTGACCGAACCCGAGGCCGGCTCGGATGCCACAGCCCTGAAAACCGTGGCCGTGCGCGATGGAGACAGCTACCGCATCACCGGGCGCAAATGCTTCATCACCAATGCGCCGATCGCGGGGCTGTTCACCGTGTTTGCCCGCACCGACCCGCAAGGCAAAGGCGCCGCGGGCATCACGGCCTTTCTGGTCGAACGCGGCACACCGGGCCTGTCCACGCCCGCCGCCTACCGCAAGCTGGGCCAGCATGGCTCGCCGGTGGGTGAGGTGGTGCTTCAGGATTGCCGCGTGCCGGCCAGCGCCATTGTGGGCGGCGAGGCCAACCTGGGCCACGGCTTTCGCACCGCCATGCGCGCGCTGAACAAGCAGCGCATCAACCTGGCCGGCCTGTGCGTGGGCCCGGCCATCCGGCTGGTGGAAGAGATGGTGCGCCGTGCCACCACACGCCGGCAGTTCGGCCAGCCGGTGGCCGATTTCCAGCTCGTGCAGCAGATGATTGCGCAGAGCAACACCGATGTGCACGCCGCCCGCGCCCTGGTGCTGGAGACCGCGCGCAAGCGCGACGACGGGCAGGACGTGACCATGGAAGCGTCCATGTGCAAGCTGTTTGCGTCCGAGATGTGCGGCCGCGTGGCCGACAGCGCAGTGCAGGTGTTTGGCGGCGGCGGCTACATCGCCGATAACGTGGCCGAGCGCTTTTACCGCGACGTGCGCCTGTTTCGCCTGTACGAGGGCACCAGCCAGATCCACCTGGTCAACATCGCCAGGCGCACAGTGGCCCAGGTGCAGGCGCAAATCACGGCGGACGGCGCATGAAACCCTACGCCGGGCTGCGTGTTGTTGAATTTGCCACCGTGGGTGGTGTGCCGTTCTGTGCCTGGTGGCTGGCCCAGCAGGGGGCGCGGATTCTGCGCATCCAGAACCCGCAGGCGCAGCCACTGGGCGTGCCCGTGGCGGCCGAGGCCGACATCGGCACCTGGCAGCGCGACACGCTCACGCTGGACCTCAAGACCGATGATGGTCGGGCTGCTGCGCTGGACGCCATCGCGAAGGCCGACGTCCTGCTGGAGGGCTTTCGCCCCGGCGTGATGGAGCGCCTGGGCCTGGGGCCGGCGGACTGCCACGCGCGCGCACCGGGCCTCGTCTACGCGCGCATCGTGGGCTGGGACCGTGACGGCCCCTGGGCGCCACGCGCCGGGCATGACATCAACTACATCGCCATGACCGGCGCGCTGCACGCCTGCGGCACCGACACCCTGCCGCTGAACCTGGTGGGCGACCTGGCTGCCGGCGCACTGTATGCCGCCGCAGGCATCGGCGCCGCGCTGCATGCGCGCGCGGCCCACGGGTCGGGTTGCGTGGTGGACACCGCCATGACCGCCGGCAGCCTGCACCTGCTGAGCGCCGTATTTGCCCGCCTGGGCGCCGGCGCCTGGAACGACGCCCCCGCGGCCAATGTGATCGACGGCGGCGTGCCCTGGTACCGCTGCTACATGACCGCCGATGGCCGCCACATGGCAGTGGGCGCGATTGAAGAACGCTTTTACCTGCAGCTGCTGCACGGCCTGGGCCTGGACCCCGCCACCGTGCCGCCGCGCGGTGATGCCAGCCGCTGGGCCGAGCTGGCCGGCTGCCTGCAGCGCTGCTTTATCGCGCAAGACCAGGCGCACTGGGCAGAGCACTTTGCGCCGCTGGACGCCTGCGTCACACCCGTCCTGAGCCTGGCACAAAGCCGCGCGCACCCGCTGCACCAGTCGGCATGGGCCGACGGCCGGCCCGGGCCTGTTCCCCGTTTCACCGCACCTTGCACTTCCATCCAACAACCAGGAGACACACCATGAACTCGATGCACCGCCGCACCTTCACCTGCCTTGCACTGGCCGCCGCCGCCTTCGGCCCCACCGCCGCGCTGGCCCAGGCCGATTACCCCAACCGCCCGGTCAAGGTCATCGTGCCGTTCACGGCCGGCGGCGTGGTCGATTCCATCGCACGACTGGTGGGCGAGCGGCTGGCGGCCAAATACAGCCAGCCCTTTGTCATTGAGAACAAGACCGGCGCAGGCGGCTCCATTGGCACCGACTTTGTGGCCAAGTCCCCGGCCGACGGCTACACCCTGCTGTGCGTGAGCCCCGGCCACGCGGTGGTGCCCAGCCTGGTCAAGGGCGTGACCTGGAACCCGGTGACGGACTTCCGCGCGGTGGCCGGCTTTGGCATCATCCCCAACGTGATCGTGGTGCACCCGGATGTGCCCGCCAAAAACATGGCTGAGCTGATGGCGCTGGCCAAGGCCAAACCCGGTGAAGTGACCTACGCCACTGCCGGTGCCGGCACGTCCAACCACCTGTCGGGCGAGCTGTTTGCGCAGATGGCGGGGCTGAAGCTCACGCACGTGCCGTACAAGGGCCAGCCCGACGCCATGAACGACCTGCTGGGCGGGCGCGTGACCATGATGCCGCTGACCGCCGCCATTGCCGCCCAGCACATCAAGACCGGCAAACTGCGCGCCCTGGCCGTGACGACCGCGCGCCGCTCCACCGCGCTGCCCGATCTGCCCACCGTGGCCGAGGCCGCCAACCTGCCGGGCTACGAGGTGGGCACCTGGTTTGGCTTTGTGGCGCCGGCCAAAACGCCTGACGCGGTGGTCAGCAAGCTGGCTGCCGACATTGCCGAAATATTGAAGTCGCCCGACGTCAAGGCCAAGTTTGACGGCATGGGCATGGAGCTGGCACCGCAGACGCCGGTGCAGTTTGACGCCTTTGTCGCGGCCGAACGCGCCAAGTGGGCGCGCGTGATCCAGCAGGCCGGCATCACGCCGCAGTAAAAGCCCATGCGTTCAACACTGCGCACGCCGGTCTGCGACCGGCTGGGCATCGCGCACCCGATTTTTGGCTTCTCGCATTCGGTCGATGTGGTGGTGGAGATCGCCCGCGCCGGGGGCTACCCGGTGCTGGGCCTGGCGCGCGAGATGCCGCACGAGATACCGCACATCCTGCAGCAGGTAGACGAGCGCATGCAGGGCCGCCCCTATGGCGTGGACCTGATGCTGCCCGCCGCCGTGCCGCGCACCGGCAGCATTGACGACGTGCGCGCCACGTTGCCCGATGGGCATGTGGCGTTCGTGCAGACCTTGCGCGAACGCTTCAACGTACAGCCCCCGCAAAAGCCCAGCTTCTTCACCACGCAGGTGCGCTCTGAGGACCTTTTTGAATCGCAGATCGAGCAGGTGCTGGCGTCCAACGCCACGGGCGTGGCCACCGCCATTGGCCTGCGCGCGGACCTGATCGAGCGCGCCAAAGCGCGTGGCAAGACCACTTTCTCGCTGGTGGGCTCGGTGCGCCATGCTCAAAAGGCGCTGGCGCTGGGCGTGGACGTGCTGGTAGCCCAGGGCTACGACGCGGGCGGGCACACCGGCAGCGTGGGCACGTTCTCGCTGGTGCCGCAGATCGTGGCCGTGGCCGGTGATGCGCCGGTGCTGGCGGCCGGCGGCATCGGCAATGGCGCGCAGATCGTGGGCGCCATCGGCATGGGTGCGCAGGGCGGCTGGCTGGGCACGCTGTGGATGGCCGCGCGCGAGAACCACACGCCGCCGGCCCTGCTGGCCCGGCTGATCGCAGCCGGCAGCGAAGACACCGTCATCAGCCGAGCCCACAGCGGCAAGCCCTGCCGCGTGGTGCGCAGCGACTGGATCGACGCCTGGGCCGAGCAGGGCGCGCCCGAGCCGCTGGCGATGCCGATGCAGCAGGCGTTGACCGGTGATGTGTTCGCCTCCATTCATGAGCACGACGACCCGCGCTTGGTCTATGAGGCAGCGGGACAGAGTGTGTTTGCGATTCGCGAAGCGACCACCATCGAGCTTCAGATGGCGACGCTGGTGGATGAGATGTCGGCTGCTGCGGCTCGGTTGCGGGGTTTTTCTGCTGCGGTCTGATTTCGCTCCAACGCTTCTTCTGGGATCAGACGAACAGGGCACTCTGCTCCGCGGCTGTCCCCCGGGGCTGCGCCCCTCCTCCTTTATGCCGCTGCGCAGAGCGCCCTGTCCGCCTGATCCTGCGGCGATGTGGGCACGCCAACGGCGGTGTAGGTAGTTCGCATTTCCAGCTACAGCAATGCCGTACTTGTACTACGAGCGGACGATTGAAATTTCGGGGCCCTTGGTCCACAGTGAGACTTCATTCGCCCGGAGTTCCCATGCCCTCAATTGTCATTACCGATCTCTCGCAGCAGCGCCCGCTTCAGGTGGATCCATTCCTGTCGCGCCTGCTGGCCGAACCGGTTGCGTTCGACTCGTGCTTCATACGTATCGCTCAGGAAGCCAAGCATCCAATGCTTCGCTTGGAAGCGTGGAGGAATCTTGTCCAAGCACAGCGCCGGAACAAAACCGCTGCCTATGTTTACTCAGCCTGAACCAAAAAAGCCAACGATGGCGTGCGAACAGTCAGCGCTCACGAGGAGGGCACATGCAGAGCTTTGTCGAAGCAACTAGAGCCGCAGTGGCTACGAAGAATTGGTACGCTGCGCTGGCCTTGGCTTTGACCATGCCCGATATTTGTGGTCGGCTTGAAGCTCCAGGCGCAGGGTCTCAAGCGCGCTACGCAGCTTGGTACGACCGCCATTTACTGCGGCGATATCAGCGCCCAGTTGGTCCGAGTCATACGTTGCACACGTTCCTCTGCGCAGCGGATTGCTACGCACTCAGATGCGCCTACCTCCATCAGGGCGAGTTTGGTATTGAAGATCAACGAGCGCAGCAGGCTCTAACGAACTTCCACTTCACTCCGCCTCGACCAGGCATGCTCATTCACAATAACCAGATCAACAACGCGCTACAGCTTCAGGTGGACGTTTTCTGCGAAGACGTGTGCGTTGGTGTCGAAGAGTGGCGAAGGGGAGTATCAGGTAATGCTGATATACAGGCGCGCCTCGCAAAACTGGCGACCATTGGGTGAAGGACCAATGAGCGCTGACAGGCCATTCGATACAAACACGCGGCGGCATTGCGTCGCGGGTTGTGCTGGTGAGCGTATGCCCCGCGGCGCAATGCCGCTGCATGTGGGTCAACTCTCCCGTTGAGCGCCAACATAGTTGCAGGATCAGGCGGGCAGGGCGCTCTGCGCAGCGGCACAAAGGAGGAGGGGCGCAGCCCCGGGGGACAGCCGCGGAGCAGAGAGCCCTGTCCGCATGATCCCAGAAGAAGCCAAGGAACTGGTAACTAGTAATTCCGCCCGTGCTTGAACATCGCACTGGTCTTGCGCGACAGGTCCGTCACAGCCGCCAGCCGCTGCATGCCCGGGCCGATATGCGCATGGGCAATGGCCAGGCCCAGCGCGTCTGCCGCGTCGCTGCCCGGCAGGCCCGGCAGCTTGAGCAAACGCTTGACCATCTCCTGCACCTCGGGCTTGCCGGCCTTGCCGTAGCCGGCCACGGACTTTTTCATCTGCAGCGCGGTGTATTCGGCCACCGGCAGGCTGCGTGACACCAGCGCCGTGACGCAGGCGCCGCGGGCCTGGCCCAGCAGCAGCGTGGCCTGCGGGTTGGTGTTGACGAACACGATCTCTACAGCCGACTCCTCGGGCTCGTAGCGTTGCACCACTTCGCAGATGCCGTCAAACAGCGCCTTCAGGCGCGCCGGCAGGTCGCCGGTGGGCAGGTGGCGGGTGGTGATGGTGCCGCTGGCCACATAGGTGAGCGCAGAGCCGTCCACATCCAGCACACCAAAGCCGGTGGTCTGCAGGCCGGGATCAATGCCCAGGATTCTCATCACAGCCCGAAATACCAGCGCACCGAATGGAAGAACACCGGCGCCGCAAAGCACAGCGCGTCCACCCGGTCCAGCAGCCCGTTGGCGCCGGTGACCGACATGCGGCCCTTGCCCCAGCTGGTGACGCCGCGGTCGCGCTTGAGCGCCTTCATGACCAGGTGGCCCAGCGAGCCTGCCACGCAGGCCACAAAGGCCATGGCCAGCGCCTGGCCGGGCTTGAACGGCGTGATGAATGACAGCAGGCCGCCCAGGAAACTGCCCACGCCGATGCCGATGAACCAGCTGCGCCAGTTGAAGCTCTTGCTGACGTTGGGCGCGCTGGGCGGCCGCTTGAGCTTGCGGGTGACCAGGTGCTGCACCACCATGCAGGTCTGCACCACAAATACCAGGAAGAACACCAGGAACGCGTTCTTGCCCTGGTAATTGCGAAAGTCCAGCAGCAGCAGGGCCGGCACATGGCTCATGCCGTAGATGCACACCATGATGCCCCACTGCAGCTTGGCGTTGCGCTCCAGGAAGCGCTCGGGGTCGTCGGCGATGGCGCTGACCACGGGAATGGCCAGGAACACATACACCGGGATGAATACGGTGAACAGGTCAAAGTGCTCGGTGCCCGCCAGCCAGAACTGGACCGGCAGCACCACAAAAAAGGCCAGCACCAGGCTGCGGTGGTCGCCCCGGCGCGTGGGGGACAGCGTGATGAACTCGCGCAGCGCAAAGAACGCAATCAGCGCAAACAGCACCGTGGCAAAGCCTTCGCCGGCGGCCCAGGCCACCCAGAACACCACCACCATGAACCAGGAGGTGGCCAGCAGCTTGCGGAAGTTCTTGAGTTCCGCGTGCCAGGCGGCGTCGTGCGCGCCCTCGCGCTGCTCGCGCAGCGTGAGCAGGAACGCCACAGCGCTGATGATGACGAGAATGCCAAAGATGATGAGGAACAGCGCCCCCACCTGCTGGGTCGGCGTCAGGCTGCGAAGGAACTGGTTCATACGTCCCTCAGCGCCATGACGGCCAGCCGTGCACGGTCCAGGAACGCACGGCGCTCTTCACCGGGTTCCAGCCGGATCGGTGCGCCAAAAGTGACCGAACACAGGATGGGCACCGGCACGACCTCGCCCTTGGGCATGACGCGCTGCACGTTGTTGATCCAGGCAGGCACCAGCACCACGTCGGGAAAGCGCTGCGTCAGGCTGTACAGGCCGGACTTGAACGGCTGGGGCTCCTCGGCGTTGCCGCGCGTGCCTTCGGGAAAGATGATGATGGAGTCACCGCTGGTCAGCGCATCGGCCAGGGGTTGCAACGGGTCTTCGTCGCCCTTGCGTTCGCGGTCCACGTACACGGCGTTGAACACCGCCGTGGTGATCCACTGCTTGAAAGGCGTCTTGGTCCAGTAGTCACGCGCCGCGATCGGCCGCGTGATGCCGCGCAGCTCTTCGGGCAGCGCGGCCCAGATCATCACCAGGTCGGCATGGCTTTGGTGGTTCGCAAAGTAGATGCGCTGCTCGGCCTTGGGCGGGCAGCCGTACCAGCGGGCCTGCGCACCCGTCAGCAGGCGGATCAGCCCCAGCAGGAACAGGCTCATGGCCTTGGCGGCCAGCGAGGAGAGTTCTGGTTTCATGGCAGCACGGCGTCGCCCATGCGCGCGGTGATGGTGGACGCGCGGCTGGCGAGGTAGCCCGAGTTGGGCAGCTTCTCGAAGTATTTGGGGCGCGGCAGCATGACTGACAGCCGCGCGGCTTCGTAGGGGCTGAGTTTGGCGGCACTCTTGCGGTAATAGTGCTGGGCCGCGGCCTCGGCGCCAAACACGCCTTCACCCCATTCCACGCTGTTCAGGTAGATCTCCAGGATGCGCTGTTTGCTCATGAGTACCTCCAGCGCCAGCGTGAGCACAAACTCCTGGCCCTTGCGCAGCAGCGTGCGCTCGCCCGACAGCAGCAGGTTCTTGGCCAGCTGCTGGGTGATGGTGGAGCCGCCCACGATCTTGGGGGGGCGGGCGTTGGGGCGCAGCTGGGCACGGCGGGCCGCCTGTTCTTCTGCCTTGGTGTTCTTCTGCCAGGCCTTTTCAATCGCCTCCCATTCCACGCCGTCGTGGTTGATGAAATCCCCGTCTTCGGAGGCGATCACGGCGCGTTTGAGGTGGTCCGAGATCTGTTCATACGGCACCCACTGCTGGCGCCAGCGCAGCGTCCCCTTTTCGGTGACCACACGCCAGGCTTCGGAGCGCTGGAAGCTGGTGGACTGCGGATCCACCACCGTCATGAGCGCGATGCGTCCGACAAAGAACACCTGCAGCAGCAATGCAGCGGCGACCAGCAGACCGATCAGGCGCAAGACGGGTTTCATGGTGAGGCGAGTGTACGGCGCAGTTCGTCCAGCACCCGGGCCGACGGCGGGCGCACGCCGCGCCAGGCGGTGAACGCCTCGGCGGCCTGCTCCACCAGCATGCCCAGGCCGTCGCGCGCCACGGCGCCATGCCGCGTAGCCCACTGCATGAAGGCATCGGCCGCGGGGCCATACATCATGTCCACCGCCAGCGTGCCGGGCTTGAGCACGCTGTCCGGCACGGGCACACCGGCGCCGGCCAGACTGCTGGCCGTGCCGTTGATCACCACGTCATAGGGGCCGCCCACGGCCTGCAGTTCGTTCGCTGCCAGCTGCACGCCGTGCTGTGCGGCCCAGGCGGTGTGGCGCTGCACCAGCGCCTGGGCCTTGGCGACGGTGCGGTTGGTGACGGTGATGTGCGACGGCCCGGCTTCGATCAGCGGCCCCAGCACGCCGGCGGCAGCGCCGCCCGCGCCGATCAGCAGCAGGCGCCGGCCGGCCAGCGCCACGCCCGCATTGCGCGTGATGTCGTCCACCAGGCCCAGTCCGTCGGTGTTGTCGGCAAAGATGGCGCCGTCATCAAAGCGCAGCGTGTTGCAGGCCTGGGCCAGTGCCGCGCGCGGCGTCATCTGCAGGCCGGGCAGGGCACCCGCCTCGAACTTGAACGGCACGGTGATGTTGCAGCCGCGCCCGCCCTCGGCGCGAAAGGCCGCAACGCCTTCGACGAACCCGTCCAGCGGAATCAGGCGGCGGCCGTACTGCAGCGTCTGGCCGGTGAGTTCGGCAAAGCGGGCGTGGATCCAGGGGGATTTGCTGTGCTCGACGGGGTTGCCCATCACGCAATAAAGATCTTGCATATTCAATGGGAATCAGTCGCCGCCGGGCCGCCCCAAGGCGACTGCGGCCCCCTCGGGGGGCAGCGAAGTACACGAAGTGACGAGCGTGGGGGTCATCGATTTGTCAACTTGGTTTCCAGCACTTCGTCACGCGTGAACTTGAAGCGCGACACCACCACGATCTGGTCGGCGCGGCGGCGCATGGCGTCGCTGAACTTGCCGAACGGGCCGGCGTTGCGCGCGATGGTCTGGGCGCGGCGGTCCAGCGCGGTGACGCCCGAGCTTTCCACGATCTCGGTGGCCAGCACGCGGCCGTCGTGGTTGACGGTGACGATCATGGTCAGCTCGCCGTAGAGCTTTTTGCCCGCCAGCTCGGGGAAGTTCTGCGTGCCGCGGTCTTCAATGCGGCGGCGCAGGTTGTCGTAGTAGATGGCGTACACCTCTTCGCGCGTGGCGGGGCTGATGTAGCGCTTTTTGGGCCGCGCGTTTTCTTCGTTGATGCGCTTTTCAATCTCGGCCAGCAGCTTGATGAGCTGGCGCCGCTTTTCCTCGCGCGCGACAGCCTCGGTGCTGGTGCTGGGCTGCTTGGGGTCGGGCGGGGGCAGGGCGGCCAGCTGTTTTTTGAGCTGGGCCAGCAACAGCGTCTGCTGCTCCTGCATGGCTTCGATCTTGCGCTGGGCATCCTCGGCGGCGTCGCCCAGTTCGGTCAGCGCCGACGGCGGCAGCGGGCTGGTGGCGCGGCCCTTGGCGGCTTCACCACCGCCGGCCAGCGAAGCCTGAGCAATGGCCTGGGCCTTGTCGGCGCGCTCGCTGGTTTTGGTGTTGACCAGGATCACCTCCAGCGGCGTGTCCTGGAACACACGGTTGAAGGATTCAGGGTCCACAAACCGAACCGTCAGCAGCACTGCATGCACGGCGACGGAGGCGCCAAGTGCGATTTGCAGCGTGCTCAGGTTCTTGAGGTTCACGGGGTTGGATTATCGCCGCCGGCATCACGGTCTGTGCCGCCGCCACCAGCCTCGGCTTCGTTCACGTCCACCGCAATCGCGATCGGGCCGGCCACGGGCTCGTCCTCGCCGGCATCGTCCTCCGGTGCCGCCTCGGCCGGTGTGTCCAGCCGTTCGATGACGGTGCCGCCCACGTCCAGCGTGATCTCGTCAATCCCGCCCAGTTTCACGCGCACGCGCGCCCCGCGCGCCAGGCCCTGGGCACCCACCACGGGCAGCACCAGCGGAAGCTCGTCAGCGCGCACCAGCACGGCGCCACCGGGCAGGTTGTCCTTGAAGACGGCCGCCGTCAGCTCGGTGATGCCCTGCTGCTGCAGGTACTTGAGCGTCCAGAAACGCTCCATGCCGGCCTGGTAGCCGTTGTAGGCGCTGTAGGCCGCGTCAAACCCGCTGATGATGGAAAACAGCTCCGCGTCCTTGGGCTTGAAGGGCGCGGCCAGGGCAGCGGTCTTGCCGTGGCGCGCCACGGCAATGATCTGCCACTGGTTGACCATGTCGGTATAGCGGCGAAGGGGCGAGGTGCTCCAGGCGTAGCTTTTGACGCCGATGCCCGCATGCGGCAGTGCCTTGGTGCCCATGCGCACCTTGACGCCTGGCGCCATCGACGCCTGGCTGCGGTAGATGCCCGGCACGCCATGCTCGGCCAGCCAGTTGCCCCAGGTGCTGTTGGCCAGGATCATGGCCTCGGCCACCATCAGGTCCAGCGGCGCGCCACGCTGGCGCACGCTGATCTGCACCTGTTCGCTGCCCTGCGGCTCGGCGCCGTTGTTGCCTGCCAGGCGGAAGTTGTAGTCCGGCCGGTTGAAGTTCTCGGGCTTGCCGCGCACGATTTCGCGCTGCGCCTTCAGGTGCTTTGCCAGCCGCCACAGAAAGCCCAGCGGCGCGCGCAGGCCCGGTGCGCCGGGCAGCTCGGCGGCATCGCCTTCGGCCTGCAGCCAGTCTTCGGTCACGATGCCGTCCAGCTGGTCGTGGCGCAGGTTGTACGCGATGGGTACGCGCTCCAGCTTCGTCTCGGTCGCCTGGATTTGCAGCGTGGCTTCGTCCATCGTGACGTACAGCGACACGGCGGGGCAGTCGCGCCCGGCCTGCAGGGTGTAGATCTGCACCACCTCGTCGGGCAGCATGGTGATCTTGTAGCCCGGCATGTACACGGTGGACAGGCGCTGGCGCGCCACGTTGTCCACCGCGCCGCCGGGCTGCAGCGCCAGGCCCGGGGCGGCGATGTGGATGCCCACCACCACCGTACCGGTGCCCAGACCCTGCACCGACAGCGCGTCGTCAATCTCGGTGGTTTGTGAATCGTCGATGGAAAACGCCTGCACCGCCGCCACCGGCAGCTCGTCCTTGATGGCGGGCGCCTCCAGCGCCGGGAAGCCCGTGCCCTTGGGGAAGTTCTCGAACAGGAAGCGCTTCCAGTGAAACTGGTAGGCCGAATCAATGGCGCCGGCCTTTTGCAGCAGATCCAGCGGCGCCAGCTGCGTGGCGCGCGCGGCGTCCACCACGGCCTTGTATTCAGGCGCGTTCTTGTCGGGCTTGAAAAGTATTTTGTACAGCTGCTCGCGGATCGGCGCCGGGCAGATGCCATCGGCCAGGGCCTGCGCCCATTCGGCGATCTGGGCCTGCAGGGCTTTCTTTTTCTCGATGGCCACCAGTGCCTGCTGCACGATCTCGGCCGGGGCCTTCTTGAACCGCCCCTTGCCCGCGCGGCGGAAGTAGTGCGGCGCCTCGAACAGGCGGAACAGCGCGGCGGCCTGCTGCTCCAGCGTGGCCTTGTCACTGAAATAGTCGCGCGCCAGGTCGGCAAAGCCGAATTCCTCGTCCGGGGCGAATTCCCAGGCCAGCTCCAGCTCAATGCCGTGGCTCAGCGCCTGGGCCGAACGGATCAGCTCGGCGGGGGCGGGTTTTTCAAACCTGAGCAGGACGTTGGCGGCCTTGACCTTCACGCGCTTGCCGCTGTCCAGCTCGATCTGGGCCGTTGACTCGGCCTCGGACATCACGCGCCCGCCCTGGAACTTTCCGGCTTCTTCAAACAATGCAAACATGGGCGGGATTGTCCCATGCGGGGCTGTTCACGCCGGGGCCAGGTCCAGAAATGCAAACACTTCGTCGATGTGGTCGTCAAAGTCGCTCAGGGCGTGGTCCGAGCCCTCCAGCAGCTTGATGCGCGCGCCGGGGTAGCGGCCGGTCATCTCGCGCCAGTCCAGCACCTCATCGCCCTTGGCAATGACGGCAAAGCAGCGCGCCGCGTCGACCAGCGGTCCGCATTCGAGCGCGCGCAACTCGTCCACAAAGCGCGGCTCGAAATAGAAGTGCTCGCTGGGGTCGTGCCAGGCCGTCTGTTCGCCGATGTACCTGGCCAGGTCGCGGGCCGGGTCCACGGCCGGGTTCAGCAGCACGGCTCTGCAGCCGCGTACCTGCGCCACATGGGTGGCATAGAAGCCGCCCAGCGATGAGCCCACCACGGCCATGCCCTGGGCCGGCCAGCCGGCGACGCCGTCCATCACCAGGGCCATCGCTTCGCGCGGGGACGGTGGCAGCTGCGGGCACCACCAGGTCACGCCGGGGTGGTGCGCGGCCACACGCGCGGCCACCTGGCGTGCCTTGGCCGACTGCGGCGACGAGCGAAAGCCGTGCAGGTACAGCAGGTGGGTGGTGGGTGGCGCAGGTGTGGCGGGCGGCAGGACCATGCGGCAATGTTCCCATATTCATGGGATACCTGGCGACAGGCGCGCCCAGCCCGGCGCGCCTACACTTGCCGCAGGAGTGGAGCGAACCCATGTGGCTGGTATTGATCGTCGAGGATGACCCGCAGATGCGGGACTTCTTTGCTGCAAGCGTGTCTCGCAGCAGCGAGCTTGCGCTGGCCGGCAGCATGGGCACCCTGGCCGAGGCGCGCGCCTGGCTGGACGACCCCGGCCACGCGGTGGACGTGCTGCTGGTCGACCTGGGCCTGCCCGACGGCAGCGGGCTGGACGTGATCCGCCACGCGGTGCGGTTGCACCCGGCGTGTGAGTCGCTGGTGATCTCCATGTTTGGTGATGAGGACAACGTGCTGGCCAGCATCGAGGCCGGCGCCCTGGGCTACATCCACAAGGACTCGACGCCCGACGACATTGCCAGCACCATCCTGGAGATGAAGTCCGGCGCGTCGCCGATCTCGCCCATGATCGCGCGGCGCGTGCTGTCCAAGTACCTGAGCCTGCGCGACGGCCGCGGTGCGCAGGCGGCGGCCCCACCAGAGCCTGAACCAGTGGCCGCGGTGGCCGCAGCACCCGCGCGCCCCGTGCTATCCACACGCGAGCATGAGGTGCTGGAGCTGATCGCGCGGGGTTTCTCCTATGCCGACATCGCCCGGCTGCAATCGGTCAGCGTGCACACCGTGCAGACGCATATCAAGAACCTGTACCGCAAGCTTGCCGTGCGTTCGCGTGGCGAGGCTGTTTTCGAGGCAACCCAGCTGGGCCTGCTGGCCCGGCCAGCCTGAACCCATGGCCTGGCGTGGCTTGCTGCGCGCGCTGGTGCTGCTGGCTGGCGCGTGCTGGCTGGCGCTGCCCGCGGTGCGGGCCGAGGTGCTGGAGCTGACCTACGCCCGTGCCTCGCTCATGCCCGAGGGCCGGGCCGCGCGCAGCGCTGACGTGACGCTGCCCTACCACTGGGACCGCGAGCAGCGCTACCGCGCGGGCGAGGCCGTATTCGACGTGCCGTTTTCGCTGCCGTCGCAGCCCACCCAGCCGTACGGCATCTACTTCCAGCGCATCGGCAGCACGGCGGAAATCTCGCTCAACGGCACGATCCTGACCCACCTGGGCGACGTGCGCCGGCTCAACACGGATGACTACGCCAAAGGCCCGCAGTACGTTTCGGTGCCGCCGCGCCTGCTGGGCCGCGACAACGTGCTGCGCGTGCATGTGCGCGCCGACGGCGGGCGCCGCGGCGGCCTGTCGGCGCTGGCCGTGGGCCCGGAGGTCGAGGTACGCGCACGCTATGCCGACAACTTCCGCTGGCGGGTCTCGGCGTCGATGGTGGTCACCATCTTCAGCCTGCTGGTGGGCGCAGTGGCGTTGTCGTTGTGGGTCACGCAGACCGAGCCCGGCACCGTGCATTTCGGCCGGCGCGACAACGTCTACCTGGCCGCGGGCCTGGCGGAAATCTGCTGGGCCCTGCGCGTGGGCGACGTGGCCATCGAGCAGCCGCCGCTGCCCTGGCCGGTCTGGGGCGTGGTGGTGACCGCGGCGTTTGCCGGGTGGTTCTGCGGCATTGCGCTGTTTTGCCACCATGTGGCGGGCTGGCACCGCCACCGCTCCATGCCGCTGTTTCGCGCGGGCCTGTGGGCGCTGTTTGGTACGTCTGTTCTCGCGTCCACGCTCTCGCTCACGCTGAACCAGCCGATCTACCTGACAGCCTGGCTGGGCAGCGCCAACGTGCTGTTCATCCTCTACGCCGTGGTGTACCTGGTGGGGGCCGTGCGCCGGCCCGAGCCTGCACGACTGCTGGTGGCGGCGGCCGGCACGCTGAACGTGGCCATGGGCGTGCGCGACTGGATCGCCATCCGCGTGAGCGGCAGCCTGGCGGACTCCACCTGGATTCGCTATTCGTCGGTGCTGTTCGGGCTGGTGCTGGGCTACATCGTGATCACCCGATTTCGCGCGGCCAGCGGCCAGGCGCATGACCTCATGGCCAACCTGGCCGCCCGTGTATCTGAAAAAGAAGCCGCGCTGCAGCAAAGCTACGCGCGTGTGGAGCAGCTGGCCCGCGAGCAGGAGCGAACCAGCGAGCGCGCGCGCATCCTGCGCGACATGCACGACGGCGTGGGCTCGCACATCAGCTCGGCCATCCGCCAGCTGCAGTCGGGCAAGGCCAGCCACGCGCAGGTGTTGCAGACGCTGCGCGACTCGCTGGACCAGCTCAAGCTGCAGATTGACTCCATGAACCTGCCGCCGGGCGACATCACCGCGCTGCTGGCCAACCTGCGCTACCGGCTGGAGCCGCGCTTTGCGGCGTCCGACATTGAATTGCAGTGGGACGTGGACCTGATCGAGCCCGTGCAGCGGCTGGACGCGCACGCCATGCGCCAGCTGCAGTTCATGGTGTTCGAGGCGCTGTCCAATGTGCTGCAGCATGCGCAGGCCAGCGTGCTGCGCATCGAGGCCGAAGTTCTCGATGGATGCGTGCAACTGCGCGTGATCGACAACGGCCAGGGGTTTGACACAGCCTTGCCATTGCGCCGGGGCCTGCTGAGCCTGCGCGAGCGCGCATCCGCCATCGGCGCGGAACTGAACCTGGCCAGCCAGCCCGGCCGCACGGTGGTGGAGATACTGATCGCCTAGGCCGACCGGGCGCAGACGGGGCAGGCCGGGTGGCGCGTGGTGCGCACTTCGCTCCACTCCATGGCGCGGCCTTCGAGCATCAGCAGGCGGCCAGTGGCCGGCGTGCCCACTCCGGCCAGCAGCTTGAGCGCCTCGGCCGCCTGCATGGCGCCGATGATGCCTACCATCGGCGCAAACACGCCCAGCGTGGCGCACTGCGTTTCCTGGACGTCGGCGTCGGGCGGGAACACGCAGGCATAGCAGGGTGATTGCGCGTTGCGCGTGTCGTACACCGCGAGCTGGCCGTCAAACCGCACGGCGGCGCCCGACACCAGGGGCTTGCGGTGGCGCACGCAGGCCGCGTTGACGGCCTGGCGCGTGGCGAAGTTGTCGCAGCAGTCCAGCACCACATCGGCCGCGGCCACCAGCCCGTCCAGCTGCCGGGCATCAGCGCGTTGCAGTAGCGAGGTAACCTGCACGTCGGGGTTCAGCGCGGTGACAGCCTGCCGGGCCGACAGGGCCTTGGGCTGGCCCACGCGGGCCGTGGTGTGGGCAATCTGGCGCTGCAGGTTGGTCAGGTCAACGTGGTCGTCGTCCACCAGCGTGATGCGCCCGACACCGGCGCTGCCCAGGTACAGCGCCACGGGCGAGCCCAGCCCGCCTGCGCCGATCACCAGCGCGTGGGCGCCCAGCAAGCGTTCCTGGCCCTCGATGCCGATGTCGTCGAGCAGGATGTGCCGCGAATACCGCAGCAGCTGGTCGTCGGTCAATTCTCTTTTTTCTCTTCCTTGCGCTCGACCTGCGTCTTGCTGATCAGCACGGGGCGGCCCTTGAGCTGGTTCAGCGCCTGCACCAGCTGGAAGTCTTTTTCGCTGCCGAACTCGGGCATGCGGCGGTCCTGCGGCGGCTTGCGGGCCTCTTCCTCGGCGCGCTTGCGGGCTTCTTCGCGGGCCTTTTCGCGGGCCTCGTCCTTGACCTCGGGGCCCTGGCCGCTGCCCAGGTGCTTTTGCAGGTCGGATTCACGGGTGCGCAGCGCGGCGAAGATGTTTCCTTCTTCGGTCTCGTCCACCAGCACGTCGGGGATGATGCCGCGCGCCTGGATCGAGGTGCCGTTGGGGGTGTAGTAACGGGCCGTGGTGAGCTTCA
>JBEIPU010000204.1:0-5331 GCA_040376925.1 Caenimonas sp.
ATAGTCCACCGCGCCAATGTCCAGGCCCCAGGTGGGCTGGTGGGCCACGATCAGTTTGGGCGTGCCGCCGTCGGGGGCCAGCCTCGCCGCACGGCCGCCCGAAGGCGAGGCCGCCCCCTCGGGGGGCAGCGAACCACGCGAAGCGGGGAGCGTGGGGGCTGGCATCAACGCCCGGCCCAGGATCAGCTTTTGCATGTTGCCGCCTGAAAGCGACCGCGCGGCCGTCAGCGGCCCGCCGCCGCGCACGTCAAACGCTTCTATCACCCGGCGGGCATGGGCGCGGGCAGCAGCCCGCCGCACCCACAGCCATTGGCTGAAGGCGGGGGTGCGCAGCCGCTCGGACACCGCGTTTTCCCACACCGGCAAATCACCCACCACCCCCACGGCATGGCGGTCTTCGGGCACACGCGCCACGCCGCGCGTGACCAGCAGGGCGGGTGAGGCGGGCAGGGGCTGGCCGCCCAGCGTGACGCTGCCCGACTGCAACGCGCGCACGCCGCACAGCACATCGGCCAGCGCCACCTGGCCGTTGCCGGACACACCGGCCACCGCCACGATCTCGCCCGCGCGCAGCGCCAGGCTCACACCGGCCAGGCGGTCGCGCTGGCCGGTGGGTGTGGTGGCGCCGGTCAATTCGCACACCACATCGCCCACGGCACGGGCGGGGCGGCGCTGCGGCGCAGCCACGGCGTGGCCCACCATCCATTGCGCAAGCTCTGCCTGGGTGGTGCCCTGTGCGGGGGCCTGCGCCACCAGTTTGCCGCCGCGCAGCACGGCCACGCGGTGCGACACGCGCAGCACCTCGGCCAGCTTGTGGCTGATGAAGATGATGGACAGCCCCTGCGCCACCATCTGGCCCAGTGTGCCGAACAGCGCCTCGCTTTCCTGCGGCGTCAGCACGGCGGTGGGTTCGTCCAGGATCAGGATGCGCGCGCCGCGGTACAGCGCCTTCAAAATCTCCACCCGCTGGCGTTCGCCGACCGACAGGCTGCCCACCTTGGCATTCGCCTCCACCTGCAGGCCAAAGCGCTGCCCCACCTCGGCCAGGCGGGCGCGGGCGGCGGTGCGGCGGGTAAAGGGCTGCCACAGTGGCTCGGTGCCCATGACCACGTTGTCCAGCACGCTCAGGTTGTCGGCCAGGGTGAAGTGCTGGTGCACCATGCCCACGCCTGCGGCCAGCGCAGCGCGCGGGTTGCCGGGGGGCAGGGGGGTGCCGTTGACTTCAATGCTGCCTTCGTCGGCCACGTAGTGCCCGAACAGGATGGACACCAGCGTGCTCTTGCCCGCGCCGTTTTCACCCAGCAACGCCAGCACCTCGCCCCGCGCGAGCGTGAGCGAGATGTTGTCGTTGGCTACCAGCGGGCCGAAGCGCTTGGTGATGCCTGTGAGGCGAAGGACGGTTTCGGCCAAGCCTTACTTTGCGGTCGATTTCGGTGCGTTGTCGTCCACTTTTACCGTGAACTTGCCGTCCAGGATCGCCTTTTCCTTCGCCCTGACCTTGGCCACGATGTCCGCCGGCACCTTCTTTTCAAACGTGCCCAGCGGGGCCAGCTCGCTGCCCTTGTATTTCATCATCGAGTACTGGCCGTAGTCTTCGGCGGTGAACTTGCCTTCCTTCACCAGCTTCAGTGCGCGGTCGATGGTGGGTTCCATGTTCCACAGGGCGGAGGACACCACGGTGTCGGGGTACTGGGCCTGGGTGTTGATTACGTTGCCGATCGCCAGCTTGCCTTTCTCCTTGGCGGCGTCAGACACGCCAAAACGCTCGGCATACATCACGTCGGCGCCCTTGTCGATCATGGCGAAGGAGGCTTCCTTGGCCTTGGGCGGGTCGAACCAGCTGTTGATGAAGCTCACGGTGAACTCGACCTTGGGGTTGGTCTCCCTGGCGCCGGCCATGAAGGCGTTCATCAGGCGGTTGACCTCGGGGATGGGGAAGCCGCCGACCATGCCGATCTTGTTCGTCTTGGTCATGCCGCCGGCGATCATGCCGGAGAGGTACGCGGGCTCCTGGATGTAGTTGTCAAACACGCTGAAGTTGGGCGCCACCGGCTTGCCCGAGCTGCCCAGCAGGAAGGACGTCTTGGGGAAGTCCTTGGCCACCTTGCGCGCCGCGGCTTCCACCGCAAAGGCCTCGCCCACGATGAGCTGGTTGCCGCCCGTGGCGTATTCGCGCATGACGCGCTCGTAGTCGGCGTTGGAGACGTTCTCGCTGGCCTTGTATTCGATCTCGCCGCGCGCCTCGGCGGCCTTCAGCGCCTTGTGGATGCGGCTGACCCACTGCTGCTCGAACGGCACGGTGTAGATGGCGGCAACCTTGATCTTGGCCTGCGCCAGCGCAAGGCCGGGGGCCGACAGGACTGCAATGGCAGCCAGGGTGATGAGGGAACGGCGTGATGTCATGAAAGCTCCTCTGTAAAAGTGCGTTGAAAATTCATTTGGTGCCGAAGATGCGGTCGCCTGCATCGCCTAACCCCGGCAGGATGTAGCCGTGGTCATTCAGCTGACGGTCAATGGCTGCGGTGTAGATGGGCACGTCGGGGTGGGCCTTTTGCAGCGCGGCCACACCCTCGGGGCAGGTCAGCAGGCAGACGAACTTGATGGACTTGGGCTTCATTTCCTTGAGCCGCTCCACCGCGGCAATGGCCGAATTGCCCGTGGCCAGCATCGGGTCGACGATGACCACGTCGCGCTCTTCCATGCCGTGCGGCATCTTGAAGTAATACTCCACGGCCGTCAGCGTCTTGGGGTCGCGGTACAGGCCCACATGGCCCACGCGCGCGCCGGGCACCACGTTCAGCATGCCCTCCAGGATGCCGTTGCCCGCCCGCAGGATCGAGACGAAGACGAGCTTCTTGCCGTCGATCACCTTGGCCTTCATGGTCTCCAGCGGGGTTTCGATCTCCACCTCGGACATGGGCATGTCGCGGGTGACCTCATAGGCCATCAGCGCGGCCAGCTCGTTGAGCAGGCGGCGAAAGCTGTTGGTGCTGGCCTCTTTCCTGCGCATCAGCGTCAGCTTGTGCTGCACCAGCGGGTGGTTGATGACGTGAACGTTGCTCATTGTTGTGTCAGCCTCTTCTTTTAACTTTGGTTCAAAAAACGGTGCCATCGCTGGCGATGTTCAGAGGCGGTGTACCGCCACGCAAGCGCTGTGCCAGTACCCGCCCTGCGGCCCAGGTGCCGCCCTCCAGCACGCAGGCCAGCGGCATCTGGGCAGCGCCCAGGCCCAGGATGCCACGCACCTTGGGGGCCAGCTCGTCCAGCAGCGCCACGGTCAGCGCCCGCCATTCCACCACCAGCTCGTCGCCGGCCTGGTGGGTGCGGGTGGCCTGGGTCGGGTCCTTCAGGCGGATCACGCCGCTGTCCAGCAGCAGGCCGCCGTTGCGGTATTCGGGCAGGCCGGTCAGCGCGTCCAGCCCGCGCACCTGCACGCCGCCCCATTCAAACGGCTCGATCAATGAATAGGTCAGCCATTGCGACAGCTTGTGAAAGGGCATCCAGCCGTCCGTCAGGGCCGGGCCGCGCACGGCGCTGTGGCGCCAGCAGTCGCCCAGCGGCACGGTGCCCAAAGTGTTCTGCGCGGGCCAGATGGGCGACAGCGACATCAACACCTGCGACAGGATGTCGTGCGCCGCCACCTCCGCCGTGGGCGGCGTGCTGGCGCCATAGGGCTTGACCAGCATGTCGAACAGGCCGCCGGGGCGCTGCACATCGGTGCCAAACACCTCGGGCTGCTCGGCCAGCACCTCGCCCAGGCGGCGCAGCAGCACCAGCCGGCCGTCCACACCCACCAGCGGGTTGGCGGGGCTGACCTGAAAGGCCTCGGCCAGACGGTCGCCCACCAGACCACGCAGGCCGGCGGCGTCGGCCTGCAGCGGGCGGGCCGGGTCGCTGCTGAACATGCCGGCCATGAACGCATGAAAGCTGGCCACGCCCAGCCCCTCAGACCGGGCCAAGGTCTGGCCGGTGGCGGGCTCCACATACTTCCAGTCGGCACCGGCGCCTGCGTCCAGCAGCACGCTGACCACGGCCAGGTCCATGTAGGCGCGGGCGCGTTCGGCGGGGTGGGCACCACCGGGTTGCTTGTCCAGTTGCTGGTCCAGCAAGGCCTTGCGGTCCACACCGCCCGCCTCAAAGTGGCGCCAGCGGCTGTGGTACGGAATGCGCAGGTGGCTGTAACGCTCGCGCGTGACGGCCACCACCTCCAGCGCGGCGCTGTCCAGGGCGCTGTCGTCCACGGTGAACCAGGCGGACTGCCCGGCGCGGGCACGGGCCAGCAGCGCGGCGGCGCGTTCGCGTATGGCGGTGGTGGTGCGCAGGCTGGCGGCGGCTTCGCCAGCGTCGCGGTCCAGCGTCATGCGTCCAGCCCCCGGCCCTTGGCGCTTTTCAGGGCGTCGGCGTCGGGCACGGCGCCGGGGGTGAAATAGCCGGCCGCCATCTTGGCCGTCATCTCGACCCGGGCGTCTTCGGGGATCAATTCGTCGGGGATGTTCACACGCTCGCCCACCTCAATGCCCGAGCCGGTGATGGCGTCGTATTTCATGTTGCTCATGGACACCAGGCGGTGGATCTTGCGGATGCCCAGCCAGTGCAGCACGTCGGGCATCAGCTGCTGAAAGCGCATGTCCTGCACGCCGGCCACGCATTCGGTGCGGGCAAAGTACTGGTCCGCCGTGTCGCCGCCTACCTGGCGTTTGCGGGCGTTGTAGACCAGGAATTTGGTCACCTCGCCCAGGGCACGGCCCTCCTTGCGGTAATAGGCACACAGCCCCACGCCACCGCGCTGGGCGCCCTGGATGCATTCCTCAATGGCGTGCGTCAGGTAGGGGCGGCAGGTGCAGATGTCGGAGCCAAACACGTCGGAGCCATTGCACTCGTCGTGCACGCGGGCGGTCAGCTCCACATCGGGGTTGGCCAGGTCGCGCGGGTTGCCAAAGATGTACAGCGTGAGCCCGCCAATCGGCGGCAAAAACACCTCCAGGTCGCTTCGCGTGACCAGCTCGGGGTACATGCCGCCGGTTTCCTCAAACAGCACGCGGCGCAGGTCGCTCTCGCTGCAGCCAAAGCGCTGGGCCACGCCGGGCAGGTACCACACGGGCTCCACCGCCGCCTTGGTCACCAGGGCGGCGCCACCGGCCGTCAGCACCTTGCCGTCGGCCTGGAGCCTGCCGGACTGCAAAGCCTCGATCACCTCGGGCAGGATCACATGGGCTTTAGTGACGGCAATGGTGGGCTTGATGTCATACCCCGCGGCCAGCTCGGTGCTGAACACATCGGCCACCGTGGCGCCCCAAGGGTCCAGGCTGACGATCTTGCCGGGGTCAGACC
>JBEIPU010000125.1:0-12521 GCA_040376925.1 Caenimonas sp.
GGAAAATGTGCGCGGCGTCGGCTCGGTCAGCCTGGTGGGCGGCACCAAGCGCGAAATCAACATCTACCTGAACCCGCAGGCCATGGAGGCGCTGGGCATCACAGCCGACCAGGTGGTGGCGGCCGTGCGCAACGAGAACCAGGACCTGCCCGTAGGCGCGGTCCGCTCGCTGCAGCAGGAACGCGTGGTGCAGATCGACGCGCGCATGCAGCGGCCCGAGGATTTCGGCCGCATCATCGTCGCCAGGAAGGGCACGACCGCCATCCGCGTGGACCAGGTGGCCACGGTGAACGACGGCGCACAGGAAATCGACAGCCTGGCGCTGTACAACGGCGCGCGCACCCTGCTGCTGACGGTGCAAAAGGCGCAGGACGACAACACCATCCAGGTGATCGACGGGCTCAAGGTCACGCTGGCCGAGCTGCAGGGCCAGCTGCCACCGGGCGTGCGGCTGGAGCCCATCCTGGACGGCTCGCGCCCCATTCGTGTGGCGGTCGAGAACGTGCGCCGCACGCTGATCGAAGGCGCGCTGCTCACCGTGCTGATCGTGTTTTTGTTCCTGAACTCCTGGCGCTCAACCGTCATCACGGGCCTGACGCTGCCGATCTCCATCATCGGCACATTCCTGTTCATGAACATGTTCGGCTTCACCATCAACATGATCACGCTGATGGCGCTGAGCCTGTGCGTGGGCCTGCTGATTGACGACGCCATCGTGGTGCGCGAGAACATCGTGCGCCATGTGCAGATGGGCAAGGATTCATTCCGCGCCTCGCTGGACGGCACGCAGGAGATCGGCCTGGCAGTGCTGGCCACCACCTTCTCCATCGTGGCCGTGTTCCTGCCCATCGGTTTCATGGGCGGCATCATCGGCAAGTTCTTCCACGAGTTCGGCATCACCATCGTGGCGGCCGTGCTCATCAGCATGTTCGTGAGCTTCACGCTGGACCCGATGCTGTCCAGCGTCTGGCACGACCCGGAAATTGATGCGCACGGCAAGGCGCGTGGCAATTCGCTGTACGACAGGACCATTGGCCGCGTCACCGGCTGGTTCGACCAGGGCACCGAGCGCCTGTCGCACGCTTACCAGCGCATCCTGCGCTGGTCGCTGGTACACAAGCTGGCCACGGTGCTGATGGCCGTGGGCATCTTCGTTGCCAGCGTGTTCATGGTGCCGCTGCTGGGCACTGAATTCGTGCCCAAGGCCGACTTCTCCGAAACCTCCATCACCTTCTACACGCCGGTGGGTTCGGCCCTGGAAGTAACCGAAGCCAAGGCGCGCCAGGTGGAATCGATCGTGCGCGAATTTCCCGAAGTGCGCTACACCCTGTCCACCATCAACACGGGCAATGCGCAGGGCAAGATATACGCCAATGTGTACATCCGCCTGGTGGACCGCAAGCAGCGCAGCCGCAGCGTGGACCAGATGTCGGGCGCTTTACGCGCGCGCCTCGCCCAGGTGCCGGGCATTACCGTCACGCACGTGGGCCTGCTGGATTCGGTCGGCGGCGCCAAGCAGGTTGAGTTTTCGCTGCAGGGACCAGACCTGAAGGAGCTGGAACGCCTGACGGCGCTGGTGACGCAGAAGATCAGCGGCATCCCCGGGCTGGTGGACCTGGACTCCAGCATCAAGGCTGACAAGCCCGTGATCGACATCGAGGTCAAACGTGACGCAGCGTCCGACCTGGGCCTGAGCGTGGGGCAGATCGCCGCGCAGCTGCGCACGCTGGTGGCCGGGCAAACCGTGGGCAACTGGCGCGCCAGCGACGACCAGACCTACGACGTGATCGTGCGCATGGCGCCGGGCGCGCGCAACGCGCCGCAAGACCTCGAACGCCTGCCGTTCACACTGGGCACCAACGCCGACGGCACGCCGCGCATCGTGCGGCTCAACCAGGTGGCCACCGTGCGCGAAGGCACCGGCCCCAACCAGATCAACCGGCGCGACCTCACACGCGAAGTGGCCATCAACGCCAATGTGTTCAACCGCTCAGCCGGCGAGGTGTCCGCCGATATCCGCGCGGCGCTGGACAGCGTGAGCTACCCGCCCGGCTACCGCTACCAGTTCAGCGGCTCCACCAAGAACATGGCCGAGTCGTTTGGCTACGCGGTGTCGGCGCTGGCCATGGCCGTCATCTTCATCTACATGATCCTGGCCAGCCAGTTCAGGAGCTTCCTGCAGCCGCTGGCCCTGATGACCTCGCTGCCGCTCACGCTCATTGGCGTGGTGCTGGCGCTCATGATGTTCCGCTCGTCGCTGTCGATGTTCTCGGTCATCGGCGTGGTGATGCTCATGGGCCTGGTGACCAAGAACGCGATCTTGCTGGTGGACTTTGCGATCCGCGCAAGGGACGACGGCATGGAACGCGCCGAGGCCCTGCTGCTCGCCGCCAGGGTGCGGCTGCGCCCCATCCTCATGACCACGCTGGCCATGATCTTCGGCATGGTGCCGCTGGCCTTTGCGCTGACCGAAGGCTCCGAACAGCGTGCGCCCATGGGCCAGGCGGTGATCGGCGGCGTGATCACCTCGTCGCTGCTCACGCTGGTGGTGGTGCCGGTGGTGTACTGCTACATGGACGACCTGGCGCGCTGGATGCGGGCGCGGTTCGCGGGCCGGCCGGTGCCCCCTAAAATTCAGGGTTTGTCCTGATCCTGCCTGGAGTACCCCGAAATGACCACGCTCACCCCCCTGGAACAAGCCCGCTTCAACATGATCGAGCAGCAGATCCGCCCCTGGGACGTGCTCGACCCCGAAGTGCTGGCCCTGCTGTCGGTCGTCAAGCGCGAAGACTTCGTGCCGCTGGCCCACAAGGCGCTGGCGTTTGTGGACATGGAGCTGCCCCTGCCCGAGGGGCAATGCATGCTGGCACCGCGTGTGGAAGCCCGCATGCTGCAGCAGTTGCAGGTGCAAAAGCACGAAAAAGTGCTGGAAATCGGCGCCGGCTCGGGCTACATGGCCGCCTTGCTGGCCCACCGCGCGCAGCGCGTGATCTCGCTGGAGATCAAACCCGCCCTGGCCCAGCTGGCCCGCGCCAACCTACAAAAGGCTGGCATCACCAACGCCGAGGTGCGCGAAGCCGACGGCGCCAGGGACGTGTCGGTGGACGGCCCGTTTGACGTCATCGTGCTGAGCGGCTCGGTTGCCGAAGTGCCCAAGGCCCTGCTGTCCCAGCTCAAGACCGGCGGCCGCCTGGCAGCCATCGTGGGCAGCGAACCCATGATGCGCGCCACCTTCATCACCCGCACCGGCGAGGCCAGCTACACCACCACCCAGCCCTGGGACACCGTGGCACCGCGCCTGCTGAACTTCCCGGAGCCGTCGCGCTTCAACTTCTAAGGCCCAGACCCGACATGATCGACCAGGTTCGCCCCAACGACCTTTCCGCCTGGATGCAGGCCCAGCCCGGCGGCAGCGCCGGCGTGGTGCTTGATGTGCGCGAACCCTGGGAACTGCAGACAGCAAGCGTGCAGCCCGACGGCTTTGCACTGCGGGCCATCCCCATGAACGAAATCCCCGCGCGCCTGGGTGAGCTGGACGCCGACGTGCCGGTGGCCTGCCTGTGCCACCACGGCGCGCGCAGCCAGCGCGTGGCGTCGTTCCTGGTGGCGCAGGGCTTCACCCATGTGGCCAACATCGCGGGCGGTATTGACGCCTGGTCGGCCGAGCGCGACCCGCAGGTGCCGCGCTACTGAAGCAAACGCCCATTCCGAAAAGCAGTTTCAAAGAAGGACGATCATGACCCCGTTGCGGCTTCTTCCCCTGTCGTTGGCCCTGGGTGCGGCATTTGCCGCGCCCGTTCATGCACAAAGCCTGGTCGAGCTGTACGAGGCAGCGCGCGCGTACGACGCCACCTGGCAGTCGGCCAAATCGCAGTACGACGCCAACCTGTTCCGCGCGGAGCAGGCACGCGCGGGCATCCTGCCGTCGGCCAACCTGTCGGCCGGTGCCTCGCGCACCAACTCCGAAGTCCGCACGCCGCCGTCGGACCGGGATTTCAATTCACAGAACGCCACGCTCAGCGCCGCGCAGCCGCTGTACCGCCCCGCCAACGTGGCCACCTATGAGCAGGGCAAGAAGCAGGTCGAACTGGCCCAGGCGCAGCTGAATGCGGCCAGCCAGGACCTGGTGATCCGCGTGAGCCAGGCCTACTTTGACGTGCTGGCCGCGCAGGACACGCTGGCTTTTGTGCGCGCGCAGAAAACCGCCGTGTCCGAGCAGCTCGCATCGGCCAAGCGCAACTTCGAGGTCGGCACCTCCACCATCACCGATTCGCGCGAAGCGCAAGCGCGCTTCGACCTGGTGGTGGCGCAGGAAATCGCCGCCGAGAACGACCTGCGCGTGAAAAAGCTCGCGCTGGACAACCTGGTGGGCAAAGCCAACGCACAGCCGCGCCCGCTGGCCGCGCCCGTGGTGCTGCCCGCGCTGTCGCCCGACGACGTGAACCTCTGGGTGCAGCAGGCCGAGGACGCCAGCCCCACGGTGCAGCAGTTCAGAACCGCGCTGGAGATCGCCCGGCTGGAAACCGAAAAGGCCAAGGCCGGCCACAAGCCCACGCTGGACCTGACGGCCAGCTACGGCATTGCACGCGCGCCCAACAACATCACCGGCGTGCAGACGCGCACCAACAACACCACCGTGGGCGTGTCGTTCAACCTGCCGCTGTTTGCCGGCTTTGCCACGCAAAACCGCATCAGGGAAACCCTGTCGCTGGAAGAAAAGGCGCAGTCCGATCTGGAAGCCGCGCGCCGCGCGGTGGCGCAGGCCACGCGCAGCGCCTTCTTTGGCGTGGTGTCTGGCCAGGGCCAGGTCAAGGCGCTGGAAGCGTCCGAGGTATCCAGCCAGCTGGCGCTGGACGCCAACAAGCTCGGCTACCAGGTGGGCGTGCGCATCAACATCGACGTGCTCAACAGCCAGAGCCAGCTGTTCCAGACCAAGCGTGACCTGGCGCAGGCCCGCTACAACGTGCTGCTGGGCAGCCTGAAGCTGCGCCAGGCCAACGGCACGCTCAAGGCCGAAGACCTGCAGCAGATCAATGGTGTGCTGACCCAATAGCGCACCCGGTTTGCGACTTTTTGAAAGCCAGTTTTCAGAAAGTCGCGACTTTTTGAAAGTCTGCAACCTTTGGCAACTGCAAGACGGCCTGCGCTGTCTTGCCCGCCGCCCCGCGATGCGCCGCCGCAAAGGCCTGAGCCGCCTGCACCGCAGCGTTGTGCTGTGCGCCGGCCGCGGCCAGCCGCAGTGCAGCCTGCACCGCCCGGGCTTCGTCTTCCACACGGAAAGCCGCGCCGGCTTCAACGGCCAGCTCGGCTGCATCCGCAAAGTTGAACGTGTGCGGCCCCATCACCACCGGGCAGCCACAGGCTGCGGCCTCGATCAGGTTCTGCCCGCCCAGCGGTGCAAAACTGCCACCCAGCAGGGCCACATTGCTCAGGCCGTAGTACAGCGCCATCTCGCCCAGTGAATCACCCAGCCATACGTCGGCGGCCTGCGGCGCCTGGCCCCAGGCGCTGCGGCGCGAGAGGCTGAAGCCCTGCGCCTGTACCAGCGCCGCCACCTCATCAAAGCGCTGCGGGTGGCGCGGCACGATCAGCCATTGCACGCCCCCCGCGTTGCCGCAGGCCCGGATGGCCGCCAACAGTGTGGCCTCCTCCCCCTCGCGCGAGCTGGCGAACATCACGACGGGCCGCTCACCCGCCGACCGCCACGCCCGACCCTGCGCCAGTTGCGCTTCATCCGGCGTGGCGTCGAACTTGAGGTTGCCAAAGACACCCTGCACCTGCGCCCCGGCCTGACGCAGGCGCCTGGCATCGGCCGGGGTCTGCGCCCACACGGCTGCCAGCGCCTCGTAGGCCGGCATGGAGATCGGCGACAGCGCCAACGCCTGCTGCAGGGACTTCTCGCTCAGCCGCGCATTGGCCAGCACCAGCGGCACACCACGTGCCTTGCACTGCGCCACCAGGTTGGGCCAGACCTCGGTTTCCATCAGCACGCCGATGCGCGGGCGGAAGTGATCCAGAAAGTCGCGCACAGCCCCCGGCGTATCCCAGGGCAGCCAGCTTTGCGCATCGCCCGCACGCAACAGGCGCTGGCCTTCGGCGCGGCCGGTGGCCGTGCCATGCGTGAGCAGCACCCGCAGGCCGGGCTCGCGTGCGCGCAGCGCGTCCAGCAGCACGGCGGCGGCCCGCGTTTCGCCCAGCGACACCGCGTGCAGCCACAGCATGCCGGGTTCAGCGGGCTCTGCGTAGTTGCCAAAACGCTCTTCAATCGCTTCCAGGTACCCCGGCTCCGCGCGCCCACGCCGCGCCAGTTTGCGCCGCAAAAATGGCTGGGCCAGCCACATCAGCAGCGAATAGAACGCGTGAATCATGTGGCTGCCACCTGTTGCCACGCCTGCCACACGGCGTCCACATCGGGCGCGGGCTGCGCGAACACGCTGCGCTGGCGGGCCGCGTCAGCAGGCCCGGTACGCCACGCGGTGTCGAAGTTGTAGACCTGCACGTGCGGCAGGTCCAGCGCCACGGCGATATGGCTCAGGCCGCTGTCCACACCGATCACGCCCGCGCAGGCGGCCAGCCTGTCGGTCAGGGCGCCCAGGTCCAGCCGCGGCCAGACCTGCGCTTGCGGGCCCAGTGCCCGCGCCATGCGTTCACTGCGGGCCTGTTCATCCGCGCTGCCATGCGGCAGACCCAGCGTGTACCCCGCCGCCACGAGCCGGCGGCCCAGCGCCAGCCAATGCTCCTGGGGCCAGCACTTGTCGTCGCGCGATGTGCCGTGTACCAACGCCACGCAGCGGCCTGAAACCTGCGCCGAGCCATGCGCCACCAACCCGAAGTTCAAGGCGTCAGGCACCGCATAGCCCAGCGCCTGGGCGCACAGCACGCGCGAGCGTTGCACGGCGTGAATGTGCGCCGGCACATGCAGTGCCACGTCAGCCACCCAGCGGGTGGGCCGCTCGTAGCTGGAGCCGTCGGTCTGGTTGGCCAGCGCGTAGCGTTTGCCGCCGGGTGCCAGGCGCGCGAGCCAGGCCACCAGTGCTGACTTGCTCAAGCCCTGCAGGTCGATGACGGCGTCATAGGGCTGCGATTGAACATCTGCCTTGAACGCCCGCCACGCCATGCGCGTGGCTGCGGCAAAGGGCGCCTTGCGCCAGCGCCGCAGCTCGCACGGGATCACGCGGCGCACGCCCTGGCAACGCGCGGCCAGCGGCGCGAAGCTTTTCTCCACCACCCAGTCGATCTGCGCGTGGGGCAGCGCCGCGCGGATGTCCTGCACCGCCGGCATGGCATGCACCACATCGCCAAGCGAAGACAGCTTGACGATGAGGATGTTCAATGCGCAGCCTCTTCAAACGACGCATCGGGCTTGACGCCGCGCAGCAGCGTCAGCATGTCGGCCTGGATACGGTCGAGCGCAGCCTGGGTGTGGCCCTCAAACCGCAGCACCAGCACCGGCGTCGTGTTGGACGCGCGGATCAGCCCGAAGCCGTCGGGCCAGTCCACCCGCAGCCCGTCGATGGTGGACACCTCAGCCGGGGCCGCAAAGTCGGCGCGCGCCACCAGCTGGCTGACGATGCCGTGGGGTTCACCCTCGGCACACTTCACGTTCAGCTCGGGCGTGGAAAAGCTCGTGGGCAGGCTGTTGAGCACCGCGCTGGGGTCGGCGTGCTTTGACAGGATCTCCAGCAGCCGCGCGCCGGCGTAGGTGCCGTCGTCAAAGCCGAACCAGCGCTCCTTGAAGAAAATGTGGCCGCTCATCTCACCGCCCAGCGGCGAGCCGATCTCCTTCATCTTGGCCTTGATCAGCGAATGGCCGGTCTTGAACATCAGCGGCTTGCCGCCCGCGGCGCGGATGGCCGGCGCCAGGCGCTGGGTGCACTTCACGTCAAACAGGATCTCGCCGCCAGGTACGCGCGACAGCACGTCCTGCGCAAACAGCATCATCTGGCGGTCGGGGTAGATGTTCTGGCCGTCCTTGGTGACGATGCCCAGTCGGTCGCCGTCGCCGTCAAAGGCCAGGCCCAATTCGGCGTCGCTGTCTTTCAGCGCGCGGATCAGGTCGCGCAGGTTGTCCGGCTTGCTCGGGTCGGGGTGGTGGTTGGGGAAGTTGCCGTCCACTTGGCTGAACAGCTCGGTCACCTCGCAGCCTAAAGCGCGGAAGATGCCCGGCGCCGATGCACCGGCAATGCCGTTGCCTGAATCAATGACGATCTTCAGGGGCCGCGCGAGCTTCACGTCGCCTGCAATGCGGTCGCGGTAGGGTGCCAGCACATTCACCAGGCGCACCGTGCCGTGACGCGCGGGCGCGGGACCGTAGTCGCCGGACTCCATCAGGCGGCGCAGCGCCTGGATCTCTTCGCCATGGATGGCGCGCCCGCCCATCACCATCTTGAAGCCGTTGTAGTCCTTGGGGTTGTGGCTGCCGGTGACCTGGATCCCGCTGCTGCACAGGGTGTTGGCGGCGAAGTACAGCATGGGGGTGGTGGCCGGGCCGATATCGATCACGTCCACGCCCGCGGCGGTCAGCCCGCGCACCAGCGCGGCGCTCAGGCTGGGGCCGCTCAGGCGGCCGTCGCGGCCCACTGCCACGGTGGCCTCGCCCTCGCGCAGGGCCAAGGTGCCGAATGCACGGCCCAGGGCCTGCGCGACCTCCTCGGTCAGGGTGGAGGGCACGACGCCGCGGATGTCATACGCCTTGAAAATCGAGGGGGAAAGCTGCATGAAATGGGGTCTTTCGGGCAAGTAGAGCGAACGCGCGATTGTAGGCCCCGCCCCCGGCGGGCACGTGTCCGGAAACGGCTGGTTGCAGCGCCTGCGCTGCGTATCATGACCCCATGCCCGCCGACACCGCCCCCCTGCAACCCGACGCCTGCTACCTGGCGCTGAAGGCACGCGACGCGCGCTTTGACGGCAGCTTCTTCACCGGCGTCACCTCCACCGGCATCTACTGCCGCCCGGTGTGCAAGGTGCGCACGCCACGGCGCGAAAACTGCCGCTTTTTCGGGCATGCCGCGCAGGCCGAAAGCGCGGGCTTTCGCCCCTGCCTGCGCTGCCGGCCCGAGCTGGCCCCGCAAGCCATGACCTGGTCGATCCAGGACGCCAGCGCCATCCTGGCTCGCCAGGCCGCCCGCCTGCTGGACGAACCCGATGCCTGGGGTGACGAAGCCCCCACCGTTGAACGCCTGGCTGCCCGTCTGGGCGTCAGCGACCGGCACGTGCGCCGCATTTTTGAAGCCCAGCTGGGCGTGTCGCCGGTGCAGTACCTGCAAACGCGCCGGCTGCTGACAGCCAAACAGCTGCTGGCCGACACCGACCTGCCCATCACCCAGGTGGCGCTGATCAGCGGCTATGCCAGCGTACGACGCTTCAACGCCGCGTTTGTGGAGCATTACGGGCTGAACCCCACGCAACTGCGCCGCGAGGGTACAGCCCGCAAGGCAAGCGGCACCCAGGGCACCGCCGTGCGGCTGGGCTACCGCCCGCCGTATGACGTGCAGGCGATGCTGGGCTTCTTTCGCAAACGGCTGATCGGCGGCATTGAATTTGTCGCCGATACGGATGCCCCGCCCGCGCTGGGCCGCACCCTGCGTGTGGACGCAGGCAGCAAGGTACACACGGGCTGGCTGGCGGGCGAATTCGACACCGAACGCAGCCAGGTCACGCTGCGCGTGAGTGATTCGCTGCGCGAAGTGTTGCCGCTGGTGATCCGCCGCCTGCGCGCCGCGCTGGACCTGGACGCCGACCCCGGTGCCATCAACGCCGTGCTGCATGGCGACTTCCCGCACGGCGACGGCCTGCGCGTGCCCGGCGCGCTGGACGGCTACGAGCTGGCCGTACGCGCCGTGCTGGGCCAGCAGATCACCGTGGCAGCTGCACGCACACTGGCCCAGCGCCTGGTGGACCGGTTTGGCGAGCCGGTTGAAACGCCGTTCGCGCAACTCACGCGCCTGTTCCCGGCTCCGGCCGTGCTCGCGCAGGCTGAAGGCGACGCTCTAGGTCAACTGGGCATCGTCAAGCAACGCCAGGCCGCGATCGTGGGCATCGCCCGTGCGGTGGCAGACAGGCGCCTGGCGCTGCACGGCGGTGCTGACGTGCAGGCCACCGTCGCTGCATTGAAAGAGCTGCCCGGTATTGGCGACTGGACGGCGCAGTACATCGCCATGCGCGCACTTCGCTGGCCCGACGCCTTCCCGGCTGGCGACGTGGCGCTGCAAAGCGCCCTGGGCGTGCGTGCCGACAAGCACCCCGCGCGCGCTGCCGAAGCCGCGTCGCAACACTGGAAACCCTGGCGCAGCTATGCCGTGATCCGCGCCTGGTCGGCGCCGGTGCCTGACGCCACACCCAAGGACAACACATGAAATACGACACCTCCATCGTCCAGACCCGTTACGAAAGCCCGCTGGGCCTGATGATCGTCGCCGCCACGGCGCGCGGCCTGGCCGGCGTGTGGTTCGCGGGCCAGCGTCACCTGCCAGACCATGCAGGCTGGCCGCACGCGCCACAGCACCCCGTGCTGGTGGAAGCCACGGCGCAGCTGGCCGACTACTTCGCCGGCCGGCGCATCACGTTCGATCTGCCGCTGGACCTGCAGGGCGGCACGCCATTCCAGCAATCGGTATGGCGTGCGCTGCTGGCCATACCACGCGGGCATACCGTCAGCTACGGGCACCTGAGCCGCGACGTGGGGCGGCCCGCCGCCGTGCGCGCCGTGGGTGCGGCCGTGGGGCGCAACCCGCTGAGCGTGGTGGTGCCCTGCCACCGGGTGCTGGGCTCGGACGGCTCGCTCACCGGCTATGCCGGCGGGCTGGAGCGCAAAACCGCGCTGCTTGCGCTGGAGGGCGCTTTGATCGCGGATGCGCATCAAAGCCGCTGAAAAAAAGCATGGGTTGCGCGCCCGCGCTGCCCGGATTCAAGCCGACACTCGATTCATGCCCGATCACCCGACCCCCCGCCCCGACGCCCTGCGGCGCCAGGCCCTGTCCGACTTCCTGACACTGTCCGCGCTATGGGGCGCGTCGTTCCTTTTCATGCGGCTGGCGGCCAACGAATTTGGCGCGCTGCCGACGGCGGGCCTGCGCGTGGGGATTGCGGCGCTGTTCCTGCTGCCCATCCTGCTGTACAACGGCCATGGGCCTGCGCTGCGCGCCCGCCTGGGGCCCATCCTGTTCGTGGGCCTGCTCAATTCGGCCATTCCGTTTGCGCTGCTGGCCTGGGCGGTACTGTCCCTGAGCACCGGCATGACGTCCATCCTGAACGCCACCGTGCCGATGTTTGGCGCGCTGGTGGCCTGGGTCTGGCTCAAGGACCGCCCCGGCGCATCGCGCCTGCTGGGCCTGGCCGTCGGCTTTGCCGGCGTGGCGCTGCTGGCCTGGGACAAGGCCAGCTTCAAGCCCGGCGGCACGGGCTGGGCCGTGGTGGCCTGCCTGGTGGCCACGCTGTTTTACGGCATCGGCGCCAGCTACACCAAGCGCTACCTGAGCGGCGTCAACCCCATGGCCCTGGCCACCGGCAGCCAGCTCGGCGCGACGCTCGGCCTGCTGGTGCCAACCTTGTGGCTGTGGCCGGCGAACCTGCCGGGCCTGCGCGCCTGGGGCGCCGTGGTGGGGCTGGCCGTGCTGTGCACGGGCATTGCGTACATCCTGTACTTCCGCCTGATCGCCAATGCCGGCCCGGCCAGGGCGCTGGCCGTCACCTTTCTGATACCGGTGTTTGCGGTGTTTTACGGTGCCATCGCCCTGGGCGAGGCCATCACGCTGTGGATGCTGCTGTGCGGCGCGGTCATTGTGCTGGGCACGGCGCTGGCCACCGGGATGCTGAAGCTGGGCAAGTAGCGCCTCAAAGGCGTCGCCGCGCGTTCGCAGGACATTTCCTACAAAGGCTGCGGTCATTTTCCGCTGGGACGGCAAGCCGGCGCCGGGTAGATTGGGGTTGTCGCCCACCCTGCCCCCACCGCCGGAGTCCGCCATGCCCATCGTCAATGCCAACACCATTCCCGCCGCCCGCCCCGCCAACCCGCGCGAACCGATGCCAGCGTGGGCCCGACCGCAGGTCGCATGGCCGTTTCGCGTGTCCAAGCCGCTGGCGGCGCAAACATCGGCACGGCCCTCAGTGCCGTCGTTCAGCACCTGAGCGGCGTACAGGCAAAGAAAAAGGTCTGTTGTTTGCACAACAGACCTTTTGATTTTGGCGGAGTGGACGGGACTCGAACCCGCGACCCCCGGCGTGACAGGCCGGTATTCTAACCAACTGAACTACCACTCCTGGTAGCAGTAACGTTCGTTCCTTGTGGAACCAAGTCGCCCGCCCTTGCGGGCTGGTTGTTACCGACTTGTGCCGTGTTAACCGGAGTTAATTTGGCGACCCTACGGGGATTCGAACCCCGGTACTTACCGTGAAAGGGTAATGTCCTAGGCCTCTAGACGATAGGGTCAAAACCTGAACTGTTCGGTGGTGGAGGTAAACGGGATCGAACCGATGACCTCTTGCATGCCATGCAAGCGCTCTCCCAGCTGAGCTATACCCCC
>JBEIPU010000145.1:0-10993 GCA_040376925.1 Caenimonas sp.
AGCGAGCCACAAGGACCCCCCAAGGTTTACCCTGAGGATGTGTCACTTGTGTATCGGGAGATTGGTAGGCGCGATTGGACTCGAACCAACGACCCCCACCATGTCAAGGTGGTGCTCTAACCAGCTGAGCTACGCGCCTGAAGAATTCGTTCGAGACCGCGAGTATAGCATCAGCGACGGCGGGCCGACCGCACGCCCTGCACATCAGCGACCACACCCAGCACCCGCGCCAGCCGGCCGGAGTCGTTGACCTCGACCGTGAATGTCATCCAGGCCGTGCCCTTGACGGACTGCGTCTGCACACCGATGACGTTCATTTTTTCCTTGGCAAACACCTCTGAAATGTCGCGCAGCAGGCCCTGACGGTCGGCTGCTTCCACTGCCACGTCCACGGGATAAACAGCCTGTCCTTCGGATTTGGGACTGCCCCATTCGACGTCAATGACGCGGCCCGGGCTGCGCACCGCCATCTCGCGGAAGTTGCTGCAGTCGGCGCGGTGCACGCTCACGCCCTTGCCGCGCGTGACGAAGCCGCCAATCGCATCTGGCGGCGCAGGCTTGCAGCACTTGGCCAGCTGGGTCATCAGCGAATCAATGCCCACCACCAGCACCCCACCCTTGGGCGTCTTGTCGGGTTGGCGCGATTTCCTGAGCAGCAGAAAATCGTCCGGCGCCAGCACAGGCTCGGGTGGGCGCAGCAGTGTCTCTATGCTGCGCAGCGAGAACTCGTCCTTGCCCACGACTTCAAACAGATCGTCGGCGGCCTTGAAGCCCAGCTGCGAAGCCAGGTCGTCCAGCTTCATCGCCGTCTTGCCTTCGCGCTGCAGCAGCTTTTCCACCGATTCGCGTCCACGCGCGATGGTTTCGTGGCGTACCTGTTCGTTGAACCATGCGCGTACCTTGGCCTTGGCCCGGTGGCTGGCCAGAAAGCCCAGGTCTGCGTTCAGCCAGTCGCGTGACGGGCCGCCTTCCTTGACGGTGGTGACCTCTACTGTCTGCCCGTTGTGCAGCGGTGTGTTCAGCGGCACCATGGCGCCGTCCACGCGCGCGCCGCGGCAGCGGTGGCCCAGGCTGGTGTGCACGCTGTAGGCGAAGTCCACCGGCGTGGCGCCCTGGGGCAGCTCCACCACGGCGGCGTCGGGGGTCAGTACGTAGATGCGGTCCTCAAACAGGCCCTGGCTCGCACCCGCCAGATCGCGCTCCCAGGCCAGCAGCTGGCGCAGCACAGCAATCTTGGCGTCGTATTCACCGCTGGCCGACACGCCCGCGTAACCCTTGGCGCCGGCCTCCTTGTAGGCCCAGTGCGCCGCCACACCGTGCTCGGCATGGTCGTGCATCGCCTGGGTGCGGATCTGGATCTCAATGGGCTGGCCCGCGGCGTCGCGCACCACGGTGTGCAGCGACTGGTAGCCATTGGCCTTGGGCTTGGCGATGTAGTCGTCAAACTCCTCCACCAGCGGCGTGAAGCGGTCGTGCACCCAGCTCAACGCGGCATAGCAGTCCTTGACCGCCGGTACCACCACGCGCAGCGCGCGTACGTCGAACACCTGATCAAAATCCAGCGACTTGCCGCGCATCTTTCGCACGATGCTGTAGATGTGCTTGGGCCGGCCATGCACCGTGGCGGCGATGCCCTGGGTCTTGAGTTCGGCTTCCAGCGTGTGGCGAAGCTGCTCCACATAGGCTTCGCGCTCGACGCGTTTTTCGTCCAGCAGCCGGGCCACTTTTTTGTAGGTGTCGGGCTCCAGGAAGCGGAAAGCCAGGTCTTCCATTTCCCACTTCACCTGCCAGATGCCCAGCCGGTTGGCCAGCGGCGCGAACACCTGCAGCGATTCGCGCGCCACGCTGGGCGGCGCCATGGTCTTGCAGGCCGCGTGGTAGCGCAACGTCTGCAGGCGCGACGCCAGGCGCAGCATCACCACGCGCAGGTCGCGCGAGAACGCCAGCAGCATCTTGCGCACGTTCTCGGTCTGCGCCTTGGGGTCGTCCACCAGCTGGGCCGACGATTCCGCGGCGCGCGACAGCTGCTGCACACGTACCAGCTTGGTGGTCTCGATGGCCAGGGCGGCAAAGCTCTCGCCGAAGGCTTTGGCAATGACTTCCTGCGGTTTGTTCAGGTGCTGGCAGGCGTAGACCAGGTAGCTGGCCGCCTGCATGGCTTCAGAGCCACCCATGGACTTGAGGATCGCGGCCACGGCATCTGCATGGGCCAGTGTGTTCTCGCCGGTGTCCAGGGTTTCGCCGGAGATCAGCGGCTCGGCAAAGGCGCGCGCGCGCGCCAGCGCATCCGCCTGCACGGGCAGGCCTTTTTCGGTCGCGGCAATCAGTTCAGGAACGGGCGCGGTGTCGGTGTGTTCCGCGGTCAGGCTTTTCATCCGGCACAAGGTCCCATGTCAGTCAAGCAAAAAGGAGGCAACCGCTTCCACCTGGTCGGGGGCCACCAGCGTGGGCGCATGGCCCACGCCGGCAAATTCAACCAGCCGGGCCCGGGGCCCGCGTCGCGTCATGGCCTGGGCGGTTTCGCGCGACAGCAGATCGGACTGCGCGCCGCGGGTAAGCAGGGTTTGCGCCTGGATGTTGTCAAACAGCTGCCACAGCGTCGCTTCACCCTGCACCGCGGCCTCCTGGGTGATGGTGCGAAAGGGCACGGCGATCGCCGGGTCATAGTGCAGCGTCAACGCACCGTCGGGCAGCGAGCGGACCATGGCCCGCGACAGCTCCAGCCACTGCTGCGGCGTGTGCGGCCCAAAGCTCGTGGACACGGCCCACATCGCATCCGCCGCCTGTTGCAACGTGTCAAACCGGGTGGGATAGCCCAGGTAGGTGCCAATGCGCTGCAACGCCTGCCACTGGATGACCGGCCCTACATCGTTGAGCACCAGCCGGCGCGGTGGAGCCGGCAACGGCAGGCCCGGCGTCCCGCATACCGCCATGCCGATCAGCCCGCCCATGCTGGTGCCCACCCAATCGAGTGTGCTCACAGGCGCATGCTGGTGCACCTGCGCCAGCAGGGCCAGCATGTCGGATGCATAAGTGGGCAGCTGGTAGCCCATGGGGTCTTTCAGCCATTCGCTGCGGCCGCGCCCGGCAACGTCGGGGCACACCACGCGCAGCGCGCCGCCGGCGCGCGCCACCAGGGCTTGCGCCAGCACGTCAAAGTCCCGGCCCTGACGGGACAGGCCGTGGACGCACACCACCACATGGCCCGCCGCCGGATCGCCCCATTGCCACCACGCCATGCGATGGCCGGCGGATGGGTCGGGACAGGATACGTAGTTCAGCGTAGGCTCGGTCATGGTGCAATCAGCGTTCCAAGGCACTGTAATTCATCTGGAGATACCGAAATGCTTCAAGGAAAAACCGCCCTCGTCACCGGCTCCACCAGCGGCATCGGCCTGGGCATCGCCAAGTCGCTGGCACGCCAGGGCGCGAACATCGTCCTGAACGGCTTCGGCGACGTGGAAGGACCCAAGGCCGAGGTGGCCGCCCTGGGCGTCAAGGTGGCCTACCACGGCGCAGACATGAGCAAGCCCGCCGAAATTGAAGACATGATGAAGTTCGCCGCGGCCCAATTTGGCCGGGTGGACATTCTGGTCAACAACGCCGGCATCCAGCATGTGGCCAATGTGGAAGATTTCCCCGTCGAGAAATGGGACGCCATCCTCGCCATCAACCTGTCCAGCGCATTCCACGCCACCCGCCTGGCCCTGCCCGCCATGAAGGCTGCCAACTGGGGCCGCGTGATCAACGTGGCGTCGGTTCACGGCCTGGTGGCCTCGGCCCAGAAGTCGGCCTATGTGGCTGCCAAGCACGGAATCGTGGGCCTGACCAAGGTGACCGCCCTTGAGAACGCCACCACGGGTGTGACCTGCAACGCGATTTGCCCCGGCTGGGTGCTGACCCCACTGGTGCAAAAGCAGGTGGATGCCCGCGCCGCCGTCAACGGCTGGACCAACGAACAGGCCACCACCGAACTGCTGCGCGAAAAAGAACCGTCGCTGCAGTTCACCACGCCTGAAGAGCTGGGTGAACTGGCTGTGTTCTTCTGCTCCCCAGCCGGCAACAACGTGCGCGGCGTGGCGTGGAACATGGACGGTGGCTGGGCGGCCCAGTAGCCTTACTTCAGCTGTACCGAGCCTGACACCGTGACCATCACGGTGCTCTTGCCCGCCTCCACCGGCACGGGCATGTCGGCTGCAGCTGATTTGGCTTCCATCGCCATCATGCGCGGGCGCGGAAAGCCCGGGTCATTGGCATTGACCGACACCTCGCGCAGCGTGTAGCCGCCAAACCCGAAGCCCGCCGCCAGTTCGGTGGCCTTGGCCTTGAAGCGGTCAATGGCCTGCTTCTGCGCATCTGCCTCGACCAGCGCACGGCGCTCGCGGCTCAGGCCAAAACCCACATTGCCCAGCGTCATGCCCGGTATCTTGCCGGCCGCGCTGGTAATGCGTGAGAAGTCACGCCCTTCCAGTACCAGCTCGGCCGAGCCCTGCCAGCCGCTGATCTTGCCGTCGCGGTTGTGGCGCGGGTACAGGCTGAAGTTGCCGGTGCGCACATCCATCTGGCCCGGCGCCGCCGTCTTGCGGGCCTCAGCCAGGGCCGCGTCCAGCACCACCTTGAGCTGGTTTTGCACCGTGGTGGCGTCCGGCCCCTCGCGCACGGTGTTCAGACTCATGACCAGCAGGTCCTGCTGGACGTCCACCGTGCCGCTGGCGGACAGCTGGAGCACGTTCTGGGGCGGTGCCCAGGGGGCGGTCTGGGCCCACAGGCCCGAGGTTGCGGCGGCAAGCGTGCAGGCTGCGATCAGTTGGATAGCTCTCAAAAATTTCTCCGGTTGGGTGTGAAAAGGCATGGTACCGGTGCATCGGCGCCCTGTGGTGCCAGCGCGCCCGCTCATCATGGAACGGCCGGATTTCCAGGGGGTTCACTTCCCGCAGGTGAAGTGCTTGCTGCGCGGGGCAACATTTGTAACACTATGTCAAGGTACTCGGGAAATCCCGCACAGCCTTTGCCAAGGCCTTCAGAATCGGCTCTGTTACATATTTCGTTGGAGCAACATGAACCAAGCAGCAGCCCGAACCGACAAGATCATGGTGGTGGACGACGACGCCCGCATCCGCGACCTGCTTCGCCGCTACCTCACCCAGGAAGGTTTTGAAGTCATCCTGGCTGAGGACGGCAAGGCACTGAACCGTCTGATGCTGCGCGAAACGGCCGACCTGATCGTGCTGGACCTGATGATGCCGGGCGAAGACGGCCTGTCGATCTGCCGCCGGCTGCGCGCGGCCAACGACCGTACCCCCATCATCATGCTGACCGCCAAGGGCGAGGACGTGGACCGCATCGTGGGCCTGGAAGTCGGCGCCGACGACTACCTGGGCAAGCCTTTCAACCCCCGCGAATTGCTGGCCCGTGTGCACGCCGTGCTGCGCCGCCGCCCTGCGCAGGAGGCCCCTGGCGCTCCGTCCAGCGACAACGAGGTCGTGACCTTCGGTCCGTTTGCCTTTGACCTGGGCGCCCGCACCCTGCACAAGAATGGCGAGGAACTGCCCCTGACCACCGGCGAATTCGCCATGCTCAAGGCGCTGGTGCGCCACCCGCGCCAGCCGCTGTCGCGCGAAAAGCTCGCCCAGCTGGCCCGCGGCCGCGAGTTCGAGCCATTTGACCGTAGCCTGGACGTGCAGGTGTCGCGCCTGCGCAAGCTGGTGGAAGTCGACGCCGCGGCGCCGCGCTATATTCAAACCGTCTGGGGAGTGGGCTACGTGTTCGTGCCCGATGGGGCGGGTTGATCGTTAACCGCCATTGCCTTGCCCCGGCGCGCAACGCACAATCACAGCCCGGGGTAAAGACAACTTGATTCGCGCAGTCACCACCAGCATCGACGCCACGGGGCCCGCCCCGCTTGAAACCGCACCCGCGCCGCTTGAGATGCGGCCGCGTGTGGGTCTGAGCCTTTTCTGGCGCACCTTTTTCCTGCTGGCCCTGCTGCTGATCGGCAGTATCGTGGCCTGGCTGCAGACTTTTCGCGCGCTGGAGTTCGAACCCCGTGCGGTGCAAACGGCGCAGCAGATTGCCTCGCTGGTCAACCTGAGCCGGGCCGCGCTCATCCACTCCGACGCGATTGCCCGCGTGTCGCTCATCAAGACCCTGGCCGACCAGGAGGGCGTGCGCATCCTGCCGCGCGAACCGGGCGACAAATTCGAGCTGTTTGACGCCGAAACCCTGGACGAACGCGTGGTGGACGAGCTGGCCACGCGCCTGGGCAAGGGGACTGTGGTGGCCAGCATCGTCAACAACGAGCCAGGCCTGTGGATCGGCTTCAAGATCGATGCAGACTCCTACTGGCTGCTGATGGACCGCAACCGGTTCTCTCCGGTCGGGGGTAAAACCTGGCTGATCTGGCTGGTGATTGCCGCCGCACTGTCGCTGGCGGGCTCGGCGGTGATTGCGCGGCTGATCAACCGGCCGCTCAAGCAGCTGTCGTTCGCCGCCAGCCGCGTTCGCGACGGCGACTTCGACGCCAGCCGCCTGGACGAAAAGGCCGTGACCAGCGAAATCCGCGAGGTCAACATCGGCTTTAACCGCATGGCCCAGCAACTGGCCAAGATCGAGCAGGACCGCGCCGTCATGCTGGCCGGCATCTCGCATGACCTGCGCACCCCGCTGGCGCGCCTGCGGCTTGAAACCGAAATGAGCGTGGCCGACCAGGACGCACGCGACCACATGGCGGCCGACATCGACCAGCTGGACGCGATCATCGACAAGTTCCTGGACTACGCCCGGCCTGACCATGCCGAGCTGAAACCGGTGCTGCTCAACGACGTGATCGAGGCCTGCTTGTATGCCGTGCAGGACCAGGGCGACATGCGCATCAACCTGGACGTGACCAAGGGCCTGTATGTGCTGGCCGACGAGGTGGAGCTGGCGCGCGTGCTGTCCAACCTGCTGGAAAACGCCCGCCGCTACGGCAAGACGCCCGAGACCGGTATTGCCGTGGTGGACATTGCCGCCAAGGCGCGCGGTGAGTGGGTGCTGCTGAAGGTGCGCGACCACGGCATGGGCGTGTCCGCCGAGGCGCTGCCCAACCTGATCAAGCCGTTCTTCCGGGGGGACGCGGCGCGCACGGCGGCAACCGGCGCCGGCCTGGGCCTGGCGATTGTGGACAAGACCGTGCAGCGCATGGGCGGCATCTTTGCGCTGGCGAACACAACGTCGGGTGGCCTGGCCGCGCACATCAAGCTGCAAAAGCCCAAGCCTGAATAGGCCGTATCGGGGTCAGCGCGTCAGCAGCACCACCGCCCGCGCCTCGATGCTGAGCCCCTGCCCGACCGGGCCCAGCTTCTCAGCCGTCTTGGCCTTCACATTCACCTGATCCACCGCGACGCCCAGCGCCGCCGCGACCGAGGCACGCATGGCCGCCATGTGCGGTGCCAGCCTGGGCGCCTGGGCGATCACGGTACTGTCCACATTGCCCAGCTGCCACCCCGCGTCACGCACGCGGCGTACAGCCTCGGCCAGCAGCACGGCCGAATCCGCGCCTTTGAAGCGCTCGTCTGTGTCCGGAAAGTGCGCGCCAATGTCGCCAAGCCCTGCCGCGCCCAGCAGCGCGTCGGTGATGGCGTGCAGCAGCACGTCGGCGTCGGAATGGCCCAGCAGGCCGCGCTCATACGGGATGTGCACGCCGCCGATGATGAGCTTGCGCCCCGGCACCAGCGCGTGTACGTCCCAGCCTTCGCCCACACGGATATTCATCGGCTTTTGCTCCTGAGCACGGCCTCGGCCAGTGCGAAATCGTCGGGATAGGTCACCTTGAAATTCTGCGAGCCGCCGGGAACCAGCAGCGGCCGGTGGCCCATCGCCTCCATCGCCCCGGCTTCGTCCGTGACGGCGTCGCCCGCCTGGGCCAGCGCATCCTGCAGCATGCCGATGCGGAACATCTGCGGTGTTTGGGCCAGCCATTTGCCGCTGCGGTCCACCGTGGCGCTGACGCGCCCGCCGGATTCACTCTTGAGCGTATCGGCCAGCCGGTGGGCCAGCAGCCCGCCCACGGCGTCCTGCGCGCAGACGTCGATCAGTGCATTGATAAGCGCCGGCGTGACCAGGCACCGCGCGGCGTCATGCACCAGCACCCAGTCGCCGGGCGCCGCCCCTCTGTGCACCAGCGCCTGCAGGCCGTTGCGCACGCTGGCCGCGCGCGTGGCGCCGCCGCAGCCCGCCAGGGCAAAGGGGGCCTGCAGGGGTTGCAGGAAGTCATCGCCCGGCGCCACCACCACCAGGCACAGCGCAATACGGGGCACGGCGGCAAAGGCGGCGAGCGTGTGCCGCACCATGGGCTGCCCGGCCACCGGCTGGTACTGCTTGGGCACGGCAGTGCCCGCACGGCTGCCCGACCCCGCGCAGGGGATCAATGCAAAGAAGCGGGAAGCGGGCAAAGGAGGGGAATGCGGGGTGCTGACAGTCATGGGCTGGCCCCCATTCTAGAATTGGGCCTGCACACCCCTCCCTTTTTCAGGCGAGGGGTGTTTGCTATTTTTCTCATGGACTTACCCAAACTCGTTCCCGGCAAGCGCTTCACCCTGCCCCGCCCCGCAGGCTCGGCCGACGCCTTGCTGCTTGCCCGGCTGGCCCAGCGCGAAAAGGCCGCCGGCAAGCTCATGGCCATCGTCACCTCCGATGCGGCCGACGCACAGCGGCTGATGGAGGAGCTGGCGTTTTTTGCGCCCGACATCCGCACCGCCCTGTTCCCCGACTGGGAAACCCTGCCCTACGACAGCTTTTCGCCGCACCAGGACCTGATCAGCGAGCGCCTGGCCACGCTGTGGCGCATCAGCCAGAAAGACAAGGACACCGGCGCAGACGTGGTGGTGGTACCCGCCACCACAGCGCTGTACCGCGTGGCGCCGCCGTCGTTCCTGGCCGGCTACACCTTCCAGTTCAAGGTCAAACAGAAGCTGGACGAAGCCAGGCTCAAGGGGCAGCTCACCTTGGCGGGCTACAGCCACGTGACGCAGGTGGTCAGCCCCGGCGAATACGCGGTGCGCGGCGGGCTGATCGACCTGTTCCCGATGGGCTCGCCCGTACCCTACCGGGTGGACCTGTTTGACGACGAGATCGACAGCATCCGTACCTTTGACCCCGACAGCCAGCGCAGCCTGTACCCGGTGCCCGAGGTTCGCCTGCTGCCGGGCCGTGAGTTCCCCATGGACGACGCGGCGCGCGCCAAATTCCGCAGCCGCTGGCGCGAACTGCTGGACGGCGACCCCACGCGCAGCCGCATCTACAAGGACATGGGCAACGGCGTGGCCACCGCCGGCATCGAGTACTACCTGCCGCTGTTCTTTGACGACACGGCCACGGTGTTTGACTACCTGGGTGCCGACGCCACCGTGGTGCTGCACGGCGACCTGGAGCCGGCCTTCCAGCGCTTCTGGCAGGACACCAAGGACCGCTACCGCCTGGTGCACGGCGACCCTGAACGGCCCGTGCTGCCGCCCGAATCACTGTTTCTGGGCACGGAGCAGTTCTACGCCCGTGCCAACGAGCACCCCCAGCTGGCCGTGCGCCCCGCCATTGAGGACGTGGCCGACAACGCGCATTTCCAGAAGCTGGGCGAGCTGTCGGTGGTGCGCGGCGCCGACGACCCGCTGGCGCGGCTGAAGGCCCATGTGCGCAACACGCAGCACCGCGTGCTGTTGCTGGCCGAAAGCGACGGCCGGCGCGAAAGCCTGCTGGACTTTGTGCGCGCCAGCCAGCTGTCGCCGCCAGCGTTTGATTCACTGCAGGAATTCCAGGCCAGCGACGAAAAGCTGGGCATTGCCACGGCGGCACTGACCACCGGTTTCAGCTGGATGGAGCCCGGCATCGATTTCGTGACCGAGACCGAGCTGTTTGCCGCCGGGCCCACCACGCGCCGGCGCAAGAAGCAGGAGCAGGTCAGCGACGTCGAGGCGCTGATCAAGGACCTGAGCGAGCTGAACGTGGGCGACCCGGTGGTGCACAACGCGCACGGCATCGGCCGCTACAAGGGCCTGGTCAACATGGACCTGGGCCAGGGCAGTTCGGAGTTCCTGCACCTGGAATACGCCGACAAGGCCACGCTGTATGTGCCGGTGAGCCAGTTGCACCTGATCAGCCGCTACACCGGCGTCAGCGCCGACGAGGCACCGCTGCACCGGCTGGGCAGCGGCCAGTGGGACAAGGCCAAGCGCAAGGCGGCCGAGCAAGTGCGCGACTCTGCGGCCGAGCTGCTGAACATCTACGCCCGCCGCGCAGCGCGCGAAGGGCACGCTTTCCGCTACAGCCCGCACGACTACGAAACCTTTGCCACCGATTTCGGCTTTGAAGAAACCGCCGACCAGCGCGCCGCCATCCACGCCGTGATCCAGGACATGATCAGCCCGCAGCCCATGGACCGGCTGGTCTGCGGGGACGTGGGCTTTGGCAAAACCGAGGTGGCCCTGCGCGCCGCGTTCATTGCGGTCACCGGCGGCAAGCAGGTGGCTTTCCTGGCGCCCACCACGCTGCTGGCCGAGCAGCACTACCAGACGCTGGTAGACCGATTTTCCAAGTGGCCGGTCAAGGTGGCCGAGGTGTCGCGCTTTCGCTCGGGCAAGGAGATCACCGCGTCCATCAAGGGCATTGCCGACGGCAGCGTGGACATCGTGGTGGGTACGCACAAGCTGCTGAGCGAGTCCACGAAGTTCAAGAACCTGGGTCTGCTGATCATTGACGAGGAGCACCGCTTTGGCGTGCGCCACAAAGAGGCCATGAAGGCCCTGCGCAGCGAGGTGGATGTGCTCACCCTCACCGCCACGCCCATTCCGCGCACCTTGGGCCTGGCCATGGAGGGTTTGCGCGACCTCTCCGTGATTGCCACCGCCCCGCAACGCCGGCTGGCCATCAAGACCTTTGTGCGAAATGAGGGCAAAGGCACCATCCGCGAAGCCGTGCTGCGCGAACTCAATCGCGGCGGGCAGGTCTACTTCCTGCACAA
>JBEIPU010000062.1:0-21325 GCA_040376925.1 Caenimonas sp.
CGCACGGCGTTGTAGAACTTGTCGTACCACTCCACAAAGTCGGTCTCGAACCGCACCAGGAACACCGCCATGCCCGGGATGATGCTCAGGTACGCCAGGAACACCGGCATGTCGTAGATGACGCTGGCGCGCAGCGGGCCGATCACGGCCTGGCTGGTTTCGGGCGCTACCCAGAAAACAATCTTGTCGGCCCAGATCGCAAAGTTGTAAAGGAAGCCCACCGCCATCAGCGTGGGCAGCATGGCGCCGGGCTGAAAGCAGTCGAACGCAATCAGTTTTTCCGCCGGGAAGCTGCGCAAGATGATGAAGAACATGCCCACCAGCATCAAAAACTGCCCCACCACGTAGCCGCCCAGCAGGCCCTCCAGCCCGTATTCGCGCAGCAGCACCGCCAGCACCACTGAGATGGCGTAACCGCCGCCAAACAAGCCCACGATGGTTTTGTAAAACTTCAGCCCGCTCATGAAGATGGTGGCCACCCAGATGTCGCACATGGTCACAAAGCCCGCCACCATCAGCACGCGGTACAGCGCACTTTCGCTGCGGAATTCAATGAACGCCAGCATCACCGCAAAGGTGCCCGCCACCAGGTTGGTCACCAGCAGCACACCCGCAAAGTTGGGCACGATGTCCACGCCCTTGCGCGCAAACAGCTGGTCCGACACCCAGCGTGTAAACGCCAGCTGCACCACGCCGGTCAGGATCAGCGACCCCGCAATCAGGTACGTGACCGACACCTGAAACTGCGTGACCAGCAGGTTGGGCACCACGATGTTGACCGACAGCACCCCGATCACCACCAGCCCCACGATGGACAGCACCCACGGCCCCGAGCTGATCAGCCCCGCATAGGCATACGCGCGCACCAGCGCGAAGTAGCTTTCGCGTTGCAGCAGCTTTCGCAGCTCAAAGCCTATGCCGGCCATCAGCCCTCCAGCAGCAGGTCAATGCCGTCATCCGCGGCGGCGGGTGGCGACGCGGGGGGCGGTGGCGGCGTGACGCCCAGCGCCTGGTCGTACACCGCGCGGTAGCGCGCGAACATCACCGGGTGGGTGTAGTAACGCTCCACGCGCGTGATGCCGGCCTGCGCGGCCTTGTGCCAGGCCGCCTCGTCACCCAGCAGGCGCATGGCGGCTTCGGCCAGCGCCTGCGGGTCGGCAATGCCCACCACTTCGCCCGACGCGCCCAGCGCCTGGTCTTCTTCGTCCAGCCCATACACAAGCTGGCGGCATGAGCCCACGTCGGTGGTGACCGTGGGCACACCGGCGGCATAGCCTTCCAGAATGACCAGGGGCAATGCCTCGCTGATGGAGCTGAGCACCACCAGGCCGATTTGCGGCAGCAGGTCGGTGAGCTTTTGAAAGCCCAGGAACTTCACGTTGTCCGCAAGGCCCAGGCTGGCCACCAGGTCCTTGCACTCGGCGGCGTAGTCGGGGCTTTCTTCCTCGGGCCCTGCGATCCAGGCCTGCACCTCAGGCATGCGGTTCGCGATGGTGCGCGTCGCGCGGATGTAGGTCTTGATGTCCTTGATCGGCACCACGCGGCCGATCAGGCACATGATGGGCGGCACCTTCGCAGGCCGCAACGCCCGCAGGGCGCCAAAGCGCACCACGTCGATGCCGTTGGGGATGTTGCTGGTGCGCCGCTCGTCCGCTCCGTCCTGCACCTGGCGCTGGCGGTTGGCCTCATACAGCGCAATGATCTGGTCGCTGGCGTCGTAGCACATGCGCCCCAGTGCCTCAAAAAAGCGTATCCACATCGTGCGAAAGTAGCCCGCGTGCGTGGCGTCGCGCTGCAGCAGCGTGCGGTTGTCGGCGATCCAGCGCGCGGCATACAGGTCGATGCGCCGCTCCTTGGTGTAGATGCCGTGCTCGCTCAGGATCAGGTGGCGGTTGTACCTGCGCTTGAGCAGCGCGCCCAGAAAGCCCGCATAGCCGGTGGACACCGAGTGGTAGCAGCGCACCGCAGGGAATTTTTCCACAATGGCCGACAGCACCCAGATGGGCGAGTGCATGGTGCGCACCGTCCAGAAGTAGTCCACAAAGCTCGGGTCGGTGCAGCGGTCGCGGTACTGCTGGGTGATGTAGTTCCAGCTGGCCTCGGTGTACAGGAACTGCGAGCGGTCCATGCGGCCTTCCAGCTCGCCGGTGATGGTGCCCAGCACCTCGCCGCCACGCTGCGCCTGGTTTTGCGGGTCGCGAAAGTACTCGTGCAGCTCGCGGTTCAGATCGAACATGCCTGCGTCGCCGCGCTGCGGTGTCACAGGCGGGGCGCCGCCGCTTTCATACAGGTAGTGCTCCTCGATATGCACCACGTTGGCGGGCAGCTTGAACTTCATCTCGCCGTAGTCCTGCTTGCGCGAGCCCAGAAAACAGATGGCAAACGTCAGGTCCGGAAAGCCGTTGATGATCTGGTGCACCCAGCTGGACACGCCGCCGGACACATAGGGGTAGGTGCCCTCCAGCAGCAGGCCCACGTCTGCAATCGGACCGCTGGGGAACTTTTTTGGGTCAGACATGGAGATCGACGCCGCTCACCTGCTTTTGCCGCCAGAACGCCGCCATGCCGCGCAACTGGTGCGGCAGCTGGGCCGAATCAGGCATGCGGCTCATGTATTTGCGCACGCCGTCCAGGTCGCGGCGCAGCCAGGCGATCTGCGCCATCAGCGGCCAGATTTCCTGCAGCGGCATGCGCACCTTGCGCGCCAGGTCCAGCGCGCGGCTGGCGGCAGCCAGCTGGTCCAGCTCGATCAGCACGCGCGCATACAGCTGCCACACGCTGGGCACGTACGAGTCCAGCACCAGCACGTCCTCGCACAGCTTTTGCGCCTGCTCCAGCGCAAAGCGGCGCAGGTCGCCGCGCGCAAGGCCGGTGTCGGCCTGCAGCCAGTGCAGCTCGGCCAGGCGGCGCAGCGCATTGACCAGCGGCGCGCGGTCTTCGCCGTCGCGCGCTTCGGCCAGACGCGCACGGGCCTGCTGGATCTGGCGCGTCAGGTCTTTTTCCCACGCGTCCACCATGCTGTAGGCCAGCAGGCGGATGTCCTCCGACGGGTCGGCCAGCAGGCTTTGCAGCAGTGGCACTGCTGCCTTGGGCCGCATGGACTGCAGCGCCACCAGCACGCGCAGGCGCGTTTCCAGCGGCAGCGACGGGTCCTTCAAAATGCGCCGCGCGTCCCCCGCGCGCAGGTCGCTGCGCTCGGTGGCTTCGCGCTGCACTTCTGAAAATTCAGGCATGTGCACCGCCACGAACCGGTCGGTGCGCAATATCTTGGGGTAACGCTGCGCCACCTGCACCGCCAGCACCGTGCTCAGCACCCCCAGCACCGGGATGAAGAACGCAAAGCAGTACAGCAGCGCATAGGCCGGCCGCGCCGGCGTGCGGTGCTGGGGCGGCAGCAGCGCCCAGGCCAGCCAGGCCGACACGGCCGCCGCCAGGCCGTGCAGGGCGAAGTACGCCGCCAGGTTGTCCACCGGCTGGCCAGCCACCTGCAGCGTGCCGTCCAGCAGCAGCAACGACGCCAGCTCGGCCACCAGCGCCAGCGCGACCTTGAGCCAGCCTATCATTCCTTGCTCTCCACCAGCCATCGCAGCCGCGCAAAGCCCTGCTCGCGGCCCAGCGGGAAGTCAAACGCGCTCAACTCTTGCGGGCTCAGCTCGCCAAAGCGCTGGGTGATGCCATCAAACAGCCGCTGCTTGTAAATGCGCACGCCCGCCGGGTCCGAGAACGGCACCAGCGCAATGACGCAGGGCGCGCCGCGCTGGCCCGTGCCCGCCAGGGGCCAGCGCCACGCCGTTTCGCCGCGTGAATGCAGCTCCATCAGGCCGTCCAGGATTTCCGTGTCGCGCGCATGCTCGGCGCGCCACACCACGCAGCGGCTTTCCAGCCCGTAGTCGGTGCGCAGCCGGGTCAGCCAGCCAAATTCACCGGCCAGCCCGCGCGGCGCTTCGGGCCAGACCTTGAGCAGCTCACCCGCGCTGACAGACAGACGCAGGTAGTCGGCATAGCTTTCCAGCAGCACGGCCACGGTCTGCAGGTTGTCGGCTGTCAGCGCAGTGAACGGCATGTTGCCGATCACCATCAGGCCGAAGGGCTGGCGTTCGGTGCTGATCAACGGCGTGGCGGCAATCAGCGACGAGCGGCGCGCCTTTTCCAGCAGCGCGTCCTGCAGGTGGACCTGGTGGCCGGTCTCCAGCGCGCGCAGCACCATGGGGTCGTCGTTGGCCGGGTCCACGATGCGGCCCACGGCCGCCACGCGCTCCAGCGTCAGCACGGGCTCCATGCGCACCTCGTACAGTGCTGCCGTTTCCACGCGGCACTGCGTCACCACAAAGTCCAGCATCATCTGCGCGCCGGGCAGGCCGCTCACGTCGTGCGGGTTGCTGCGGGTGTAGCGGTCCATCATGGAGCGCAGGTCGATCAGCGCCTCGCGCAGCGTGCCGGGGCGGTCCACCATCTCGTATTCCAGCTCGTCGTGCGACAGTTTCACCAGGTACAGCCGGCGCGTCAGCCGTTCGGCCTTGTCGTTCAGAAAGCGCAGGCTTTCCTGCAGGCGCAGCACGCGCAGGCGCCAGTAGCTGCCGAACTCGCCCGCGATCAGCATGGCAATCGCGCCGCCCAGGAAGTAAAGCCGCGGGAACTCGACGCCCGGCGCCAGCCAGGCCCAGGCCGCCAGCAGGCCAAACGACGCCACCGCGCCATGGCCCACGCCGTAGCGCAGCGCAATCAGCCAGGGCCCCAGCCACGGCCAGGGAAAGCCTTCGTTGACGAAGAACGGGTTGGCCGGGTTGCTGATGAAGGCCAGGTACACAAACAGCGCGGGCCACAGCAGCGTTTCCAGCGTGCGCCCGGCCAGGCCCGGGTGGTGGCGGATGAAGCGGCGCAGCATGAGCCGCACCAGGCCCACCGAGCGGTATGTGACCACCCAGGCCACCAGGAAGGGGCGCAGCCAGCGCTGCGCGCGCGTGCGCTCACCGCCGTCCGGCGGGTTTTGCAGCGCGTCCAGCATGTCCTGCACCGACGCGCTGAAGTCCGAGTAGATCGTGTCCTTGGCTGGGTCGTAGCCCACACCGGCGGCCCCGCCCACCTGGGCGCCGCCGTCTTGCCCGCGCAGGCGCGCCGCGCGCAGGCCCATGGGCGCGCTGTCGGCGGGCACCTCGTGGCCGGGCGGCTCGGGCGCGCCGGACGCGGTGTCCGGGTTATCGCGCGGTGGCAGGTCGGCCGGCCGGGTCAACGCGGATTCCAGAGACGAGTTCGGCGGCCAGGCGCTGGCCCACGGCGGCCAGCGCTTCACGGCTGCCGCCGGTGCGCCCGCCCGCGGCGGAATACACCACCTGGTCGCGGCTGAGGTCCTTGACCTGCAGCATCAGGCCCACGGCGGGCTCGCCGTCCACCCCCACCTTGTAGCGCCATTCGTTCACCGCGCCGGTCACCACATAGCGCATGCCCTGGGCGCGGGCCCATTTCTCGGCCTCGGCCTGCGCCTTGCGTTCAGCGGGCTCAAACAGGGTTTCGGGGTTCAGCGCCGCGGGGTACACCACCAGCTGCACCAGGCCCGCCTGGCGCAGCGCGGGCTCCAGCATGGCCTCCACCCGCAGGCCGGCCTGGGGCACGTCGGTGAAGTTGGCCACCGGCAGCAGCGCCACCTTGTCCTGCGCGCCGATGGCCTGCGCCATGGTGGACAGGGTACTGTTGCCCGTGGGGCCCAGCGGGTTGAAGGCACAGCCCGCCAGCAGCGCGGCGCTCAGGGCAAGGGAGGTCAGCGAGAGTTTTTTCATCGATGTCACCGGTCAAAAAAGGTTTCGTACTGCAACCGCAATTCCCGCACGCCGTCGCCTCCCGACAGGCCGCCGGTGCCGGGGCGCACATCCACGTGGATGCTCATCTGGTCGCGCCCGGCCACCGAGCCCTTGGCGCCCAATCGTAGCAATCCCTGCGTCTGCTGCCCAGCGGCGGTGCGCCGGGTTTCAAAGCCCACCTCGCCCCAGGGGCGCCAGGCGCGGCTGTACACACCCGGGTCGGTCTGCGCCAGGCCCATGCCGAGGCTGGCCGACAGCGCGGTGGCGGACGGGCCGAGGAACAGGCCCACGCCCGCAGGGGCACCGCCTGGCACCAGCAGCGCCGTGGGCGCGTCGGGCTGGCCGTCGGCACGCACCACGCTGCGACGCAGCTGCACCTGCAGGCGCACGTCCGGGTAGTCGCGCCGCCAGTACCAGTTGCCCGTCAGCGCGGCGTCCACTGAACTGCCCAGCGCGGCGCCGCTTTGGGTGCGAAAGCGGCTGGCCGCCAGGCTCGCCTGGCCTTCCAGCCGGCCGCCATGGCGCAGGTTCAGGCTGCCGGCCAGGCGGTCGCGCGCACCGGCAACCGCCATGGCGCTGCTCTCATCAGAGCGTTCGTTGTGCGCGGCCTCCAGCTGCAGCACCGAGCGGCTGGACAGGCGCCGCGTGAACTGCAGGTACACGCCGTTGATCGTGGTCAGCGCGTCACGCACCAGCCACTGGGCCTTCAGGTCACCCCAGGGCGTGCGGGTGTCCACGCCCACGCGCAGCTCGCGGTCGTGGGCCGGCGTGGCGGCGATCTGCTGCGCGTCGCGGCTGCGGTCGCGGCCCAGGCCCAGCTCCACCGTCAGGCGCAGCTGGGGCATAAGCACCACCGACGCATCCACGCGGGTTTCGGTGCGGGCGATCACGCCGGCGCGGCGGCTGCGCTGCTGCACGCTGGCGCGACTGGCCGTGGCCAGCAGGTCCTGCTGCAGCAACTCCTGCGCTTCGTCGTTGGGGCCTTCGGCGCGGCGCATGGCCTGCAATGCGCCCTGGCTGGCGGCTTCTTCGCGCCGCTGCAGCAGGCGCAGCGCGGTCAGGCGGTCATGCGGGTCGATGCGTCCAGCGCCTTGCTGGGACCGCGGCGGCTCGGCCGCATCCAGCAGCCGCGCCAGTTCCTGCGGGTCTTCCTGGCCCACGGCCACCGCCATCTGCTGGTAGGCCGGCACGGCCATGCGCCGCGCCTGCTGCTCCCACAGCCAGCGCTGCGCGGTGTCAAAGCGACCCTCGCCCAGCAGCCAGGCGCCCACCAGCTCCTGCGTCTGGCGTTTGAGCGATGCATCGGGCGCCGCCGGGTTGCTGCTGGCGGCCAGCAGCTGGCCGAGCTGGCGCCACAGCAGCGCCTTTTGCTCGCCGCCGGCAAACCCTGCCGCCAGGCGCATCTGCGCCAGCAGCGCCTGACGGTCGGCTTCTCGGTCTTTGGGCGCGGCCGCCGCACGCTGCGCCAGCAGCCAGGCGTGGCGGCGCACGCGCAGTGCCGGTGCCTCACGCCCGGTGCGCTCCAGCACATCGGCATAGTTCATGAGCCACAAGAAGTCGCGCCCGCGTTCGCGCGCCAGCGGCTGCATCAGCGCCAGCGCCATGCGCGGCTCGTCCAGCAGCTGCCAGCCGGCGGCCAGCACCTCGGCATAGGCCAGGTTGGCCCGCGCGGCGCTGCCGCGCGCCGTCAGCTCGGCGCGCAGCGTGGGCACGTCCTGCTGGTCCACCAGCAGCCACCAGTACGCCACGCGCAGGGGTGCGTTGTCCGGCTGCAGGGTCAGGGCGCGGGTGTAGTCGGCGCGCGCCAGCGCCATGTCACCCAGGCGCGTGTACAGGCCCGCGCGCCGCTCCAGGAACTGCGCCGACTGCTCCAGCCGCGCGCGGTGCGCCGGCGTCAGCGCGGCCAGCAGCGCGCGCAGGCCCACCGGGCTTTTTTGTTCAGCAATGCCGTCCAGCCAGGCATAGACGATGTTGTCCACCGGAAACCGCGGGTACAGCCGCGCGGCCAGTGCCAGCGCTTCGTCGTCGCGGTCGGCGTCCAGCCGGATGCGGATGGCGCGCTCGGCCTGGTAGGCCTGCGGCTTGCCCTGCGCGATCAGCCGGTCCAATGCGTCCAGCGCCACCGCGCGCTCACCGGTCTCGTAGGCCAGGTCGGCAAGCAGGTCCCAGTACGCGCCGTCAAATTCGCCGCCTGCCGGCAGCCGGGCAGCCAGCAGCGCGCGCAGGGCCAGCGGCATGTTGCCCAGGCGCAGGTAGATCTGCGCCAGCCGCATGGCGTCGTCGCGCGGCAGCCCGGCCGTGCGCATGCGCTCCAGCACGGCCAGCGCCTCGGTGGGCCGCCCGGCACGCTCCAGCAGCTCGGCCTCCAGGCCCAGCCAGCGTTCGCGCAGGGCCGCGTCTGCGTCAGGCTGGGCGGCGGGCAGCTGGCGCACAAAGCCCAGCGCGCCGTCCACCGAGCCCAGGCGCTCATACACCTCCACCACCTTGCGCGCCTCGTCCAGGCTCAGGCGCCGCTGCGACGACAGCGCCAGCCACGCGGCCAGCAGCGCGTCGTCGTCATACAGCATGGGGCTCAGGCGAAACACATTGGCCAGCGCCTTTTCGCTCGCGGTGCGCTTGAGCAGTTCCAGCCAGGCCGCCAGCGCCTGGGGCGCCAGGCCCGCCCATTCGGACACCTGCGCCTTGCGCTCCAGCCACACCACGTCCTGCGGCTGCAGCATGAGCGCGGCGTCAGCCACCACCAGCGCTGCGCTCAGGTCGGCCGCTGCGCCAAAGGTGTCCCAGGCCAGCTGCAGGCGCTCGATGGGCAGCGCCCTGGCCAGCGCCGCCGCGCCGTCTTTTACCGGCACCACATGGCGCAGGTGCGCGGCGGCCTCGCGCGGCTGGGCTGCAGCCAGCGCCAGTTCGGCCAGCCACCAGTGCAGCGCATCGCCCGGCGGCAGCGGCTGTGTTTCGCGCACCGCGGCCTGCCACGCGGCCAGCGGCTGGCCGGCGGCCAGCAGTGAGCGCACGCCCTGGCGCAGCAGGGTGTCGCGCGCATCGCGCTGGGCTGTCTTGCGCCGCGCGGCAAAGTACAGGTCGGCGGATGTCTGGAACTGCCCTTCAGCCAGTGCCAGGCTGGCGCCGCGTGACAGGTCGGCCATGCCAGCCGACGGCATGGTGAGCAGGCGCTGCAGCAGCTGGCCCGGAATGGCGCGCGCCTGCGCCAGCGCGGCGGCCGCGCCCACGCCGGTGCCCAGCGCCGCCTGCAGCCCCTGGGCGGACTGGATGGCCGCAAACACCTGCGCCGGCGTGCTGACGCTGGCCACGCGCTGCTGCAGGCGCTTGATGAGTTCGCCCGCGGCCTGCACTGTGTCGCTGTCGCGGTCACGCGTCTGGGCCTGGCGCAGCTTCGCCTGCCACCAGTTCAGGTCCCAGGCGTCCCAGTCGGTTTGGGCCTGGGCACTGCTGCGCGAGAGCGGCTGCGCTTCGTCCAGCACCAGCCGGGCGCCCAGCAGGTCGCCGCCGGCCAGCAGCTTCTCTGCCAGCAGCAGGCGCAGGCCCATGTCGTCGGGCTCGGTGCGGATGATGTTGCGCAGGTAGGCAATGCTCAGGTCGCGGTTGCCGCGGTCGCGCCCCTTGGCGTCCAGGTCGCTGCGCAGCAGCGTCAGCAGGTCGCTTTTGGGGAACACCAGCACCAGGCCGCCCACGGCCAGGGCCACCATGCCGGCCAGCGCACCCCACGACAGGATGCGGCTGCGGCTGGCGTCACCCGGCGCAACGGAGTACGACGAGGGTCGGTCCAAGGCTTGTCGCCTCCACATCCAGCCGGTCGCCCCGGCGCGTTGCTTTCTGGCCGGCCGCCGGCTGCAGCTCGCAGCCCGGCGCCATGAAGGTCGCGTGCAGCGGCAGGTGGCCCTCAAAGCGCAGCTGCTGCACGCCGCCCGCGCTGTCCCAGCCGGTCAGGCGCGCATTGGCGGATTCCAGGTGGAAGCGGGCCGCCCCAGCCGGCGTGCCCAGCGCACCTGCCGCACCCAGGGCGTATTGCGCCACCGGCCCCGCCGTGTGCACATAGGCCGCGCCCTCATGGCGCACATGGCCGGCAATGCGGGTGGCGGCGCTGGCCGGGGGCAGCGCCGCCGGTGCGTCCACCCGCCATTCACGCAGGTGGCGCCCGCCACGCAGCTCCAGGCCCGTGGCGGTGCGCGCCACGGTGGCGCGGCGCCAGTCCAGCGTGCGTTCGATGTATTCGCTGGTGTACAGCGGGTGCAGCTGCTGCTGGCGGATCTGCTCCTGTGCCCAGCCGTGCACCTTGTGCAGCGACGCGATGCTGGCGCGCTTGCTGGCGATGTAGGTGTGGTAATAGATATTGACCGGCTTCAGGCGCAGGGGCCGCTCGGTCATCTCAAAGGTCTCGATCACGCGCTCAAAACCGTAGAACGGGCCCGTCCAGTTGTTGGTGTAGACGTTTTCGTTCTGCATGGGCGCATAGGTCTGGAACCATTCGCCCTTCATCATGCCGATGGGCCCCACCAGCGTGAGCGTGGGCTCGGCCTTGCTGATCCAGGTGTTGCCGCTGTTCATGTTGAGCAGGCCGGCCTGGTAGGCCAGGCGCACCGGCGTTTCCAGCGGCTGGGTGTCGCCGCTCCACAGCACGACGCGCGTTTTCTTTCCACGCGGTGCCAGACCGTCGATGTAATCGCGCGCGCCGGTGATCTCGCGTTGCGCGTCATATCGGTAGCCGGGGATGGTCAGGCCCATGGCGCGGCCTTCACGCACACGGCCGAGCTCGGCATCCGCCCAGTAAAACGGGTGGCTGAAGGTGTGGCTGGCCATCTCCACATGGTCCAGCGCAAAGATGCGGCGTGCCACGCCTTCCATCTGCGGGGACAACGCCGCGTACAGGCCGCGCGCGCCCACCTCCCCTTCAATGATGGACACGGTGCTGGGCCATTTGTAGCGCTCCAGGAATTCCCTGAGCATCACCTCGGACGCCAGCGGCGTGCCCGGTACTTCGGCGCGGCTGGGAAAGCCGTCGCCGTCCACATGGATGGTGAACAGGCGCCGGCCGGTTTCGGTGGTTACGTCCGGCACGGGGATGTCGGGGCGGACCTTGAGCGCGGCGCGGAAGAACTCGATGGGGTTTACCGCCCAGCGCTCGCCGTTGTCCTGCGGCAGGTCCATCTTCCAGTAGCGGTCGGCCGCAAAGCCGCCCCAGGGCGTGATGGCAATGACGTCGGCGTTGCCGTTCGATTCACTGCGCACGCGCAGCCACACCTCGCCCATGCCCGTGCGCAGGGCCGACGGCGTGAAGCTGGCCACATTGGGCCGCGGCTCGATCTCAAAGCCCACATGCGGCGAGCGCTTTTCCAGCGTGAGCGGCGTGCTCAGGCGCACGGTGGCGCCGATGTCCTTGCCAAACGCATCCATGGCTGCATCGCCGGGCATCTCGCCGACCATCACGATGGGCACGCCCTGGGTGCGGGCGTTGTCCAGCAGCTTCATGAGCGCCGGTGTTTCCTGGAAGCTGCCGCGGTTGAACCAGGTCACCACACCGGCGTAGCGGCCCGCCAGCACCTGCTGCGACAGCTGGGCCAGCTCGGGTGCGTTCACATACACATAGCGCGCGTCCAGGCCCAGGTAGTTCAGCGGCATGGTGCCCACGCGGTGAATTTCGTGCGTGGCCAGCTGCGCGGCGTGGCCCGGCTCATCATGGATGGCCAGCACCTGGCGCGGCAGCAGCTCCACCGCGCCCATGCCCATCATGTCCAGCGCCGGGTTGGTCACCCACGGCGTGAAGCCCAGCGCCTGGATGCGCTGCGCGGTCTCGCGCGCAAGCGCCCGGTCGGCCGGGGGCACGTAGTCGATGGAGATCACCGGCAGCTTGTATTCGTCCGCGCAGCGGCGCAGCTGGCCCAACAGCCAGTCGCGGTCGGCGGGGGGCACGGCGCGGTATTCCTGCTTGCCGGCGTCCCAGCCCTGGAACAGGGATTCGGCCGCGACCGCCCAGGCCAGCGTGTGCACCTGCGGCAGCACTTCAAAGCCCCGGTTGAAGATGAGTTTGGCGTCGGGGTAGGCGCGCTTGATCTCGCGCAGCAGCGACACCAGGCCGGCAATCTGGCGCTGCTGCGCTTCGGGCGTTCTGGCGGTGAGGTTGAATGAGTCGAGCGTGTCCAGGAAGAACGCGCGAAAGCCCCGGTCCCACAGCGGCTTGATGACCTGGGCCAGGTAGAAGGCGTTCCACCCCGGCGCGGCCTGGTCCACCACGATGGAGCCCCAGGCGGTGTTTTCGCCCAGCCGCCATTCGGGGCGCACCTGGGCGAAATAGGGGCGCGTGGGGTGCACCTCGCCCACCGAGATGTAGGCGGCCACGGTGGTGCCGGGGTTGAGCCGGTGCGACCAGCCCGCAGGCGTGACGTTGCCGGGCTCCACCACGGCCACGTCAAACGCGCCCAGTGATTCCCAGGGAATATCGGTGCCGTAATAAAACGCGACGCTGGGCGGCGCGGACGCGGCACCCACACGCACCGGCGCCGTGGCCAGCACCAGCAGCGCGGCGCCCAGCCCCAGGCGGTGCCAGAGGATTCGCAGGTACTGCAGCAGGCGTTGGGGCGTGGACATGCCGCTCATGATGCGCCCTGGCGCTGCAACATCGGCTGCAACAGGGATTTCTGCACCTTGCCCAGCGCCGTGCGCGGCAGCGCGGCCACCGCCACATAGCGGCGCGGCAGCTTGTAGCGCGCCACGCGCTGGCCCAGCCAGCCCTGCAGCGCTTCGGCGTCCAGCGCGCGGCCGTCGCGCGGCACCACGGCGGCCACCACGGCCTCGCCCCAGCGCGCGTCGGCCATGCCCACCACGGCGCATTCGGCCACGTCGGGGTGGGCCGCCAGCGCGTTTTCGATTTCGGCGGGGTAGATGTTTTCACCGCCCGAGATGATCATGTCCTTGGCCCGGCCCACGATGCGCCAGCTGCCGTCGGCCGCCACCTGGGCCAGGTCGCCGCTGTGGAACCAGCCCTGCGCATCCACCGCGGGCACGTCAGGCCAGTAGTGGCGAACGATGTTGGGCGCGCGCAGCAGCACCTCGCCCACGCCGCCTCGGGTATCGGCCAGCCGCGCCTGCACACCCGGCGCGGGCCAGCCGCAGGTGCCCCCATGCGTCAGGGCATGGCGTTCGTCCAGCGCAATGGAAAACGGCCCGGTTTCGGTCGCGCCGTACACATTGCACACCGGCAGCCCGCGCGCATGGAAGGCGTCCACCAGCGCCTGGGGCAGCGTGCTGGAGCCCGCCCAGGCCGCGCGCAGGCTGGACAGGTCGGTCGTGGGCCAGGCCGGGTGCTCCAGCAGCGCCTTCATCACGGCGGGCACCACCAGCGTGAGCGTGGGCCGGTCCTGGGCAATGCACGCAAGCAGGGCCGCAGCGTCAAACCGCGCATGCAGCACCACGCAGGCCCCGGCGTACAGCGCGGGCAATGTCTGGATGCACAGGCCGCCCACATGGAACAGCGGCAGCGCCGTGGCCACGGTGTCGGCGGGCGTGATGCGCTGCACCCGAGCGGCGATGCCCATGTTGGCCCGCAGGTTGCCCTGCGTGTGCACCGCGCCGCGCGGCGCGCCGGTGGTGCCGGATGTGTACACCAGCAGCACCGGCAGCCCCGCTGCATCGGTCGGCGCGGCCAGCGGCCGTGCCTTCATGCCGTCGGGTGCGTCCACGCCATGCGCCGCCAGGGCGTGCCTGTGCGCCAGGTCCTGCGCGGCGCCGGCCCAGGCGCTGTCGTGGATCAGGCAGCGTGGCGTGCAGTCGGCCAGCACGGCGTCCCACTCGGGCGGCGCCAGGCGGAAGTTCAGCGGCACCAGCAGGGCGCCCACGCGGGCCAGCGCAAACAGCAGCGCGAGCTGGTCCGGGTGGTTCAGCCCCAGCCAGGCCACGCGCTCACCGCGGCGCACGCCCTGCGCGCGCAGCCAGGCGACCCACTGCAGGCTGCGCTGGTGCAGCGCCAGGTAGCCGGCGGCCACGCCGCCATAGCGCAGCGCCGTGGCGGCGGGGCGCACGCGCGCCTGCCATGCCGGCAGGTCCGCCAGCGGCACGGACAGAGGGGGAAAGCGGGGGGACGGCAGGGCCATTTACCTAACTTTACCGTCGCTTCAACCGGGTTTGGCCGGTATTGCCCAATATCTGCACGGCACCTCCCCATTCAGCCGCACGCTTCATTACCATCGCCCCATGCAACACATTCTGATGATCGAGGACGACTCGCGGCTGGCGCAGATGGTGGGCGAATACCTGGGCCAGTCGGGCTTTGGCTTTTCGCACGCGCCCGATGCGCGCACCGGCCTGGCCCAGCTGCAGGAGGCCGCGCCGGGCAAGGTGCCCGACCTGGTCATCCTGGACCTGATGCTGCCCGACATGGACGGGCTGGAAGTGTGCCGCCGCGTGCGCGGCATGCCGGGCGACATGGCGCGTGTGCCGGTGCTGATGCTGACCGCCAAGGGCGACCCGATGGACCGCATCGTGGGGCTGGAGCTGGGCGCCGACGACTACCTGCCTAAACCGTTCGAGCCGCGCGAGCTGCTGGCGCGCATCCGCGCGGTGCTGCGCCGCCGGGGTGAGGGCGCGGTGCAGCAGCCGGCCATGATGCGCTTTGGCTCGCTGGAAATCGACCGCGACGCGCGCACCGTGACAGTGGGCGGCCAGAGCGCCGAGCTCACGTCCTACCAGTTTGACCTGCTGATCACGCTGGCCGAGCGCGCGGGCCGCGTGCTCACGCGCGACCAGATCATGGAGGCGGTGCGCGGGCGCGAGCTGGAAGCCTTCGACCGGTCCATCGACGTGCACATGGGCCGCATCCGCGCGGCCATTGAGGCCGACCCCAAGAACCCGAAACGCATCGTGACGGTCCGCGGCGTCGGCTACGTCTTCGCCAAACAACAAGACTAGATATGACTCCCCCCCGAAGCGCCTTCGGCGCCTCCCCCTCAAGGGGGCGCCACCAGCGGCCCGGCAGAGCCGGTTCCGCGGTGGCCCTGGGAAAGGCACGCTGATGCCGGCGTTTCGTTGGAGGCCGCTGGGTGTTCCTCTTTACCTGCGCATCTGGATGGCGGTGGTGCTGGCCGTGGCCGTGCTGACGCTGGTGTTTGGCTGGCTGTGGAGCATCAACGCCGACCCGCCGACGGCGCGCCAGATCTTCCTGCGTGACGAGGCGGGCCAGGTGGTGGGCCAGGCCAATGCGCCGCCGGTGCGCATTCCCGGGCGGGGCATTGAATTCCAGGTGCAGATGGCCGACGGCAGGCAGATGTTCGTGCACATCCCGCCGCGCCCGCGCCGCCCCGGCGAGGCACCGCCGCCGCGCCCGTGGTTCAGCGGCCCGGCCGGGCTGCTGTGGCTCATGGGTATCGTCGCCATTGCGGTGGCCGTGGGCACCTACCCGATCGTGCGGCGGCTGACCAAGCGGCTGGAGCACCTGCGCGGCGGCGTGGAGCGCTGGGGCGAAGGCGACCTGGGCGCGCGCGTGAACGAGGACGGCAACGACGAGATCGCCTTCCTGGCCCGGCGCTTCAACCAGGCCGCCGAACGCGTGCAGACGCTGGTGCAGACGCACAAGTCACTTCTGGCCAATGCATCGCACGAGCTGCGCTCGCCGCTGGCGCGCATCCGCATGGGGCTGGAGCTCATGGGCATGGGCACCCAGCCCAGCCCGGCGTTCCGTGAAGAGATCTCGCGCAACATTGCCGAGCTGGACCAGCTGATCGACGAAATCCTGCTGGCCAGCCGGCTGGACGCGCGCGAGACCGACATGGGCACGGTGGAGCCGGTGGACCTGACCGGACTGGCGGCCGAGGAATGCGCGCGCCACGGCGCCGAGCTGGATGTGGCCGCCGCCGATGCCGAGGTGATGCTCACCGGCGTGCCGCGCCTGCTGCGCCGGCTGATCCGCAACCTGCTGGAAAACGCGCGCCGCTATGGCGATGGCGAGGTGCGCGTGAGCGTGCGCCGCGAAGGCACGCAGGCCGTGCTGCGCGTGAGCGACCGCGGCCCCGGCGTGCCGCCTGCGGAACGCGAGCGCATCTTCGAGCCGTTTTACCGGCTGCCCGGCGCGAGCGAACGGGAAGGCGGCGTGGGCCTGGGCCTGGCGCTGGTCAAATCCATCGCCCAACGGCACGGCGCCAGTGTTCGCTGCGAAGACGCACCAGGCGGCGGCGCGCAATTCACCGTGACACTGCCCTGCAACCAAATGTAAATGCCGGTAATAAAGTTTTTGCGCATCACCTATCGCGCAAAATTTCACGCTGAATTGACGCACATTCGCAATCACGCGCAGTTTTCTCCCACAAATGGGGGATGCGCGAATCGCGGGCGGCGTCTACAGTTCATTCATCTGCTGTCACAGACAAACCAAGGGCAACCCCCAACCCGATTTCACAGTCTCCCAACGACGTCCTTCCAAGGACTTTCACAGCCACCGCAAGGTGGCTGTTTTTTTGATGCGCCGCGTTGGCAGGCTTACAGAGGAAATGGCGGCAAGGCGGCTACGCCTGGCGCAGGCCGCGCTGGTGTATGGGCCACATTCATCACCCAGTTCACCATCACAAAATAGCCGATCAAGGCCGTCAGCTCCACGACGCCCCGCTCACCAAAGCGAACCACGGCCGCGGCGTAGGTCGGCTCACTGGCACCGTTGCGCAGCAGCACCTCGTTCGCAAAGTCCAGCGCCAGGGCTTCGTCGCCAGGCAGCGCTGTGGGCCGCGCGCCCAGGCGCAGCGATTCCAGCGTGGCCGGTGCCACGCCGGCCTTTTCGGCCAGCGGCGCGTGCATTACCCATTCAAACTGGTTGCCTGCATGGCGGGCCACCGCGCAAGTGACCAGCTCTCGCAGCTTCACGTCCAGCACACTGTCAAAGCGCAGGTATTCGCCCACGCGGCCCACGCGCTCAAGCAACTCCGGGCTTTGCAGCAGCGGCAGGAACGGGCCGTACACACCCTTGCGCGGGCCGGCGATCAGCGCATCCGCCGCAGCTTTTTGCTGCGGTGTCATGTCGGCCGCATCTGGCAGCGGCAGCCGTTCGCGCCAGGGTTCGGTAAAGCCCTGGCGGGTGCCAGCGGCTTGGGCATCGAGGGATGTCATGGGTTGTCCTTTGGGCAGCTGTGAATGAAGCAACCCGCCAAGTGTGTACCAGCCGCGGCAAGGGCTCCCGGCGCGGCGCGGGCTTCAGCTCGGGTTGGCACCTACCACGCTGATGCGCACCGGCCTGGCGGCGCGCGTCATGACAGCTTCCTTGGCGTTGTTGATGAGCTCCAGGCGCATCTGGTAATCACCCACTGGGGGCCTCAGCCAGGTTTCGGTCTGACCCTGGCGGAAGTCCAGCACCTCAAGCGCCTTTCCGGCGCGCTCAAACGTCAGGCGAAAGTGCCCGGTGTCAGCCAAACGCGTGTCAGCGTGCGAGATGTTGTAGCCGCTGGCATGAAACTGCACCCGAAACGGTCCGGTCACGCGCGCCTGGTCCACAGGGCTCAGGATGTCAATCCGCGGCGCGCCCGTCAGGCTGGCCGCGTTGCGCTGGTCGCTCTGCCGGGCGACGGTGACTTTGATTGGCTTGCTGTAGACAAAGTACGGGATGTGGCCCTGGTCGGCCAGCAGCAGCGTGAGCTGGTAGGTGCCCGGCTTGAGGTTGACGACGGTCTCCATCTGGCCCTTGCCAAAGTGGATGTACTGGTCGGTGAACGGCAGGGGTTTCTTGAAGTCCAGCGGCAGCGGCTGGTTGATCAGCAAATGGTGGTGCCCCGCCCGGCCCGCGGTCTTGCCCGCGGGCACAAGGCCGCGCATGGACAGCCCGAAGCGCAGCAAAAATGGCGAATCCACTGTGTCGCCGTCCTTGAGGTTGGTGAAGTAGGCGTCGGGCTCGCGGTTGGGCGGCGGCGCCACCCAGGGGTGCGGCAGCACCTCCGCAGCCTCGCCGGCCGGCTGGGCGTACGCGAAAGGCACTGCGGCGGCGGCCATCAAGGCGGCCAGAGCGAGCGCAACGGCACGCGGCGGTGGGACATGAAGCATGGAATTTCCGATTGGGCAATACTGACCGGTATTTTTTCATACCATTCAGTATTAATTTCGGTCGCCCGTATTTGCCCTTGGTTGCGCGAGGTTACTTCAGGGACCGCAGTACCCGTTGGGCAGGGATGTCAGTCAGGCAGCGCGTGTGACCCAGTGGGCATTCACGCTCAAAGCACGGGGCACAGTCCAGCGGGGGCTGGTAGGCGGGGTCGTTCTTGAGCCACAGCACAGTGGCTTTGTCATTTAACGGCGGTGTGTGCAGCGGACTGGACGAGCCGAACACCGCCACCTGTGGCACGCCGAACGCGGCGGCCACATGCATCAGGCCGGAATCGTTGCTGACCACATGCTTTGCGGCACTGATCGCGGCCAACGCCTGGAGCAATGTCGTCTTGCCCGCCAGATTGGTGCAGCGCCCGGGGGCGGCTGAGGCGATCTCATCACACAGCGCGGCCTCCTTGCCCGAGCCCAGCAGCAGCACCGGCACGCCCAACCCGCGCGCCACGTCGGCAAAGTGCGCGGCGGGCCAGCGCTTGGCCGGGCCGAATTCGGCGCCCGGCGCAAACACCGCATAGCGGCCGGGCTGCAGGCCCAGTGCATTCAACGCCGCATCCACCTCGGCTTGCGGCAGCTTGAGCACGGGGCGGTCCGCCTCCAGCCCCGGCTCGCCACTGAGCGCCGAATAAAACGCCACCATCGGCGGCTTGTTTTTAGGGTTCTTCAGCCGGTGGGTCAACAGGCCCACGCGCGCCTCGCCCAGGTAGCCCACGCGCTTGGGTATGCCCGCCAGCAGCGGCAGCAGCGCGCTTTTCAATGAATTGGGCAGCACGTAGGCGGTGTTGAAGCGGCCCTGGATCTGCCGGGCAATCGCGCGCCGCGCCTTGAGCTGCAGGCCGCCGTGCTGGAACGGGAAGTCAATGACATCGGCCACCTGCGGCATGGCGCGGTACACCGGCGCCACCCAGGGCAAGGCCCCGACGGTGAGCCGCTCGCCGCGCGCATGCAGGCGGCGCAGCAACGGCTCAGTCATCACCGCGTCCCCGATCCACTGGGGCGCGATGATCAACGAAGCCCCCCCGTGGCGGCCTTCGGCCGCCTCCCCCCCAGGGGGGCGCCGCTGGCGGCCCGGCGAAGCCGGTTCCGCGGCGGCCGCTGGACGGGGGACGGACACGCTAGTGACCAGCTCTGACGTGCTCGCCGGCATTGAGCTTGTACACCGTGCCGCAATACGGGCACTTGGCTTCGCCGGTGCGGGCCACGTCCAGGTACACCTTGGGGTGAGTGTTCCAGATCTTCATGTCGGCCTTGGGGCTGGGGCAGAAAATGCCGCCCTGGTGGTTCAGGTCTTTGGCCAGCAGTTCAATGGTGGATTTGTCTTGAGTCACTGGGCACCTCCAACAGTGCGAATGCAACGGTCTTTTCCAGAGCCATCGCGGAGCCGGCTTTGCCGGGCCGCAGATGGCGCCCCCTTGAGGGGGAGGCGGCCGAAGGCCGCTTCGGGGGTGTTCATATTTTCGTGAGCCAGTGGCTGTATTTCGGATTGCGACCGTTCACGATGTCAAAGAACGCCGTCTGGATTTTCTCGGTGATGGGGCCGCGCGAGCCAGCGCCCAGCTCGATGCGGTCCAGCTCGCGGATGGGCGTCACTTCAGCGGCTGTGCCGGTGAAGAAGGCCTCGTCGGCGATGTAGACCTCGTCGCGCGTGATGCGCTTTTGCACGATTTCCAGGCCCAGGTCCTTGGCGATGTGGAACACGGTGTTGCGCGTGATGCCGTTGAGCGCGCCCGCCGAAAGATCAGGCGTGTAGATCACGCCACCCTTGATGACGAAGATGTTTTCGCCGGCGCCTTCACTCACGAAACCGCTGCTGTCCAGCAGCAGGGCCTCGTCGTAGCCGTCGTCCAGCGCCTCCATGTTGGCCAGGATGGAGTTGGTGTAGTTGCTCACCGCCTTGGCCTGCGTCATGGTGATGTTGACGTGGTGGCGGGTGTAGCTGGAGGTCTTGACGCGGATGCCGCGCTTCATGCCCTCTTCACCCAGGTAGGCGCCCCAGGCCCAGGCCGCGACCATCAGGTGGATCTGGTTGCCTTTGGGGCTGACGCCCAGCTTCTGCGAGCCGATCCAGGTCAGCGGGCGCAGGTAGCCGGACTCAAGCTTGTTCTCTCGCACCACGGCGCGCTGGGCTTCATTGACCTGGTCCTTGGTGAAGGGAATGGTCATGCGCAGGATCTTGGCGCTGTTGAACAGGCGGTCGGTGTGCTCCTGCAGGCGGAAGATGGCGGTGCCGTCGGCCGTCTTGTACGCGCGCACGCCCTCGAAGGCGCCGCAGCCGTAGTGCAGGGTGTGGGTCAGCACATGGATCTTGGCGTCGCGCCAGTCAACCATCTGGCCGTCCATCCAGATCTTGCCGTCGCGGTCGGCCATGGAGGGGATTGCGCTCATGGGGGTGTCCTTTGGAGTTCGAAGGGATGCAAAGCCCGTGATTTTACGGCGCAGGGGGGCGGAACATCTCCCACTTGACCACCTTGCCGTTCAGGAACTCCACCGTCACACGGGATTCACCGGCGTCCGTCCAGCGGTAGACCTCGGGCTGCTCGTCCTTGGCTGAGCGCAGCTCACCCAGCGAGCGGGTCATCGCCACCACGTGCAGCAAGGTCATGCCGGGCTGGAGTTTGGCGTTGAGCATCACGGCGCTGGCCACGTGGCCGATAGGCCGGTCGGCGGCACGCTTGAGCACCGTGACCATGCGCGTGAAGTTCAGCAGCACCCACATCACGATGCCGCCGGTGGCCACCGCCACACCGGCCCAGCCAAAACCGCGGTAGGCCAGCGCCACCAGCACCACGCCCCCGATGGGCACCACAATTTTCTGGAAATTCATGGGCGGTATTGTCCTATGGACGCTCCTGCGGCCCGGCTATCCCAGGCCGCGCACAATCTCCATGGCCTCGTCCACCCGCTCCACGGCGTGGATGGTCAGGCCCTCGATGTCCTTGCTGCCCTTCTTGGGCGCATTGGCCTTGGGCACGATGGCCACGCTGAAGCCCAGCTTGGCGGCTTCTTTCAGCCGCTCCTGGCCGCGCGGCGCGGGGCGCACCTCGCCGGCCAGGCCGACCTCGCCAAAGGCAATGAAGCCCTTGGGCAGCGGCTTGCCGCGCAGGGACGAGGTGATCGCCAGCATCACGGCCAGATCAGCCGCCGGCTCGCTGATGCGCACGCCGCCCACGGCGTTGACGAACACATCCTGGTCGGCGCAGGCCACGCCCGCATGGCGGTTGAGCACCGCCAGCAGCATCGCCATGCGGTCCTTGTCCAGGCCCACCGAGAGCCGGCGCGGGCTGGGCCCGCCCTGGTCGACCAGCGCCTGGATCTCGACCAGCATGGGCCTTGTGCCTTCGAGCGTGACCAGCACGCAGCTACCGGGCACGGGCTCGGAGTGCTGGCTCAGGAAGATCGCGCTGGGGTTGGTCACGCCCTTGAGGCCCTTCTCCGTCATCGCGAACACG